>JAUXNZ010000191.1 GCA_030682595.1 Rhodocyclaceae bacterium
TTGATCTCGCGCGCGGCCTTGACGTCACCGGCGCGCCCCAAAGACACCATGGCATGCATCAGTTTGGGCGCCACGTTGGCGGTAACGGAAATCACGCCATGGCCGCCCAAGAGCACCATGGCCAGGCCGGTGGGATCGTCACCGCTGTAAATGGCAAAGCCGGGCGGCGCACGCTTGATGAGTTCGGTGCCGCGTTCGAGGTTACCGGTGGCGTCCTTGATGCCGACGATGCCGGGCACCTGGGCCAGTCGCAGCGCCGTGTCGTTGGTCAGGTCGGCGACCGTGCGCCCCGGCACGTTGTAGAGGATCATCGGCAGTTCGACCGCCTCGGCGATGGTCTTGAAATGCAGAAACAGGCCTTCCTGCGTCGGCTTGTTGTAGTAGGGAACGACTGAAAGGTGGGCGCTGGCGCCGGCGGCCTTGGCGCAGCGGGCGAGTTCGATCGCCTCGCGGGTCGAGTTGGCGCCCGTGCCGGCAATCACCGGAATACGGCCGGCGACATGTTCGACGGTGGCGCGAATCAACGCGCAGTGCTCTTCCTGGTCGACGGTGGGCGACTCGCCGGTGGTGCCGACGACCACCACCGCGTCGCTGCCTTCGGCGATGTGCCAGTCGAGCAGACGCCGCAGCGCCGGCAGGTCGAGCGAACCATCGACATTCATGGGGGTGACGATGGCGGGAATGGAGCCTTGGATCATGGGTAAGCTCATTTCGTAAAAGGGTTGATTTTAGCGGATCAGAGTTCGGCCAGCGCCTTGATGTGCGCCGCCACGCTGCGCGCCAGCGCCGACAGGGCGTAGCCGCCTTCGAGCATCGACACGATGCGTCCCTGGGCAGTTTCCTTCGCCACCTGCACCAACTGCTCGGTCATCCAGGCGTAGTCGGATTCGAGCAGGCCGAGCGAAGCCATGTCGTCCTCGTAATGGGCATCGAAACCAGCGGAGATGTAGATCAGCTCGGGTGCGAATTCACGCAGGCGCGGCAGCCAGATGTCCGTAACCACCTCGCGAAACCGGTCGCCGCGCGTGCGCGCCGGCAGCGGCACGTTGCACATGTTGGATGCCGGATTCTCCGTGCCGCAATACGGGTAGAACGGGTGCTGGAAAGCGCCGACCATCAAAATGCGCTCGTCATTGGCGCAAATTTCTTCAGTGCCATTGCCGTGGTGCACATCGAAGTCGACAATCGCCACGCGCTGCAAACCCCAGGCTTCAAGGCCATGGCGCGCGGCAACGGCGATGTTGTTGAAGAAACAGAAGCCCATCGACTTGGCACGTTCGGCGTGGTGGCCGGGCGGACGCACGGAACAGAAGGCGCTGGGCGCTTCCTTTCTCATCACCAGGTCAGTGGCCAGCACACCGGCGCCGGCAGCCCGCAACGCCGCCTGCACGGTGCCCGGACTCATCGCCGTGTCGGGGTCGAGGTGACAGATGCCATGCTCGGGACGACTGGCATGGATATAGTCGACATAGCTTTGCGGATGCACGCGAAGCAGTTGTTCAACCGCGGCCTGCGGCGCGTCGTGATAGGAAAGATAGATATCGAGGCCGGCGGCGATCAGGCGGTCGTGGATGGCGGAAAGCCGATCCGGACACTCGGGGTGATGCGCCCCCATGTCGTGCAAGAGGCAATCGCGGTGGGTGATGAAGGCAACGGTCATGGTGTCACGGAATGAACAGGGGGCTTCGCATACAATGGGGTAAAGCCGCATTATGACCTGTTCGAGAAAATTTTTCTCATGCTCCCGCCACTCCAACCCGCGCCCGACGCCTCCCCGCTTTCAGCAGTGCTGGCAGCCGCATCCACCATCATCCTTGGCAAGGAGCATCAGTTGCGCCTAGCGCTATCCTGCCTCCTGGCGCGCGGTCATCTGCTGATCGAAGATCTGCCGGGGGTCGGCAAGACCACACTGGCGCACACCCTCGCCCGCCTGCTCGGCATGGACTTCCAGCGCATCCAGTTCACCAGCGACATGCTGCCTGCCGATGTCCTCGGCATCTCGGTATTCGACAGCGCATCCGGGGTTTTCCGCTTTCACCCCGGCCCAATTTTCACGCAACTGGTGCTGGCCGACGAAATCAACCGCGCCACCCCCAAGGCACAAAGCGCCCTGCTCGAAGCCATGGAAGAGCGCCAGGTTACCGTCGAAGGCGCCACGCGCCCGCTGCCACTGCCGTTCTTCGTGATCGCCACACAAAACCCCGCGCACCAGATCGGCACCTTCCCGCTGCCCGAATCACAACTGGATCGTTTTCTGATGCGCATTGAGCTCGGCTATCCGGACCGCGCGGCCGAACGCGCCCTGCTTGAAGGGCGCGACCGCCGCAGCCTGTTGGCCGAAACCCTGCCGCTGCTATCGCCAGAAATCCTGCTGACCGAGCAGGCCCGCGCCGCCGCGCTCCATGTCGCCGCCCCGCTCTTCGATTATGTGCAGGCCTTGATCGCGCACACACGCAACACGCCGGAATGGAAAACCGGCTTGTCGCCGCGCGCCGGGCTGGGCCTGATCGCCGCCGCACGCGCCTGGGCGTTGCTCGACGGTCGCAACCATGTCCTGCCGGAGGACGTCCAGGCCGTGCTGCCCGCCGTTGCCGTGCATCGCCTGCCGACCGCGGGCGATGCGCGTAGCGCGGCTGAAATCGCCCAGGCCTTGATTGAAGCCGTGCCCCTGCCGTAGCGGCTGTGGCAGGAAAAGTCGGCGCTGGCGGGACGGCGTTAGCCGGAACGCCGTGTTGATGGGGACGGCGTCAGCCGGAACGCCGCGTTGATGGGAACGGCACTATGCCCCCGCCGACTTCAACAAACTCATGCGGAAATTGCGCCCTTTGATACCGGCCTCTGCCAGGCTGGCCAAGGCGCGCCCAGCAATCTGCCGATCGAGCGCGACAAAACAGGTCGCATCGAAAAGATCGATGCG
>JAUXNZ010000192.1 GCA_030682595.1 Rhodocyclaceae bacterium
GCCGGCGCGGTCCGCGAAGTCTGCGAAATGATCCTGCGCGCCCAGGGCAACTGGGAGCGCGTCATGGCGCCGTATCTGGATTAATGTCCTCCCACGCCCGCAGCCCTGCCGCCACACTGTTTCCGTTGATCATCGTCGCCCTGCTGGCCGGCGCAACCTTCTGGCTGGAACAGGCCACGCGCCCGACGACCGCTATCAGCGACGGCAAGTCACGGCACGATCCGGATTACATCATCGAAAACTTCTCGGTGCGCCGCTTTGACCCGGACGGCGCGCTGCAGCACACCTTGCACGCTGTCAGCATGCACCACTATCCCGATGACGACAGCACCGTCATCCAGTCTCCCCGACTCACCTGGCACCGGCAGCCGCCCACCCTCATCACCGCCCGCGAAGCCCACCTCGACAGCGCAGGCAAACATGTGCAATTGATCGGCGACGTGCGGGTAACGCGCACTAGCCTGGGCGACAAGCCCGCTACCGTACTGACCACCGCACATCTTGACGTTTTCCCCGACGACGAGCTCGCCACGAGCAATGTGCCGGTCGCCATCGCCCAGGGACGCTCCAACATCCGCGGTGGCGGACTTTCTGCCAATAACAAAACGTCCATTTACGTCCTCGCAGGTCCGGTTTATGGCATATTCGATCGTGCGCCCGGACGCTCGGCCGGGGCAGCGCCAGCCCGAGTAGTTAGCAAACCCAAGCCAAATTCGCAGTCCAAACCACAATCCCAACCGAAACGCTGACATGAACCCATTCGCGCGCCCATTGTGTTTCCTGTTCGCCTGCTGTGCCCTCGGCCCGGGCAGCGCTTTTGCCGAACGCGCCGACAGGGAAAAGCCCGTCCATCTTGAAGCGGCGCAGGTCACCGTCGACGATGTCAAGCGCGTGCATGTGTTCGAAGGCAACGTCATTCTGACTCAGGGCACACTGGTCATCCGCACCGCGAAACTGGTCGTTACCCAAGATGCCGAAGGATTCCAGAAGGGCATCGCCACCGGGGGCGATAAAGGGCTGGCCCGCTTTCGCCAGAAACGCGAGGGCAGGGATGAGTATGTCGACGGCGAGGCCGAGCGCATCGAATACGACTCGCGTGCTGAAAAAGCGGAATTCTTCACCCGTGCCTACATCAAGAGCGGCGTGGATGAGGTGCGCGGTCACTACATTTCATACGACGGCAAGACCGAGCAATATCTCGTGACGGCCGCCCCCGGCGCCAGCCCGGCCAGCGAACAAGGACGCGTCACCGCCATCATTCAGCCCAAGACTGTCAAGTCTGGCGCCGCCCCGGCCCCTGCCACGCCCCGCTAGCCAACTCACATGTCCGCTCAAAACATCCTCACCGAAGTCCGCGACCACGTCGGACTGATCACGCTCAACCGCCCCCAGGCGATGAATGCGCTCAACGACGCCCTGATGGATGAACTCGCCGCCGCGCTCGACGCCTTCGAGGCCGATGACGGCATTGGCTGCATCGTCATCACCGGTTCGGCCAAGGCCTTCGCCGCCGGCGCCGACATCGCGGCAATGAAGGACTTGTGCTACATCGACGCCTACCGCGCCAACTTCATCAGCCGCAACTGGGAACGCCTCGCTCACTGCCGCAAACCGGTCATCGCCGCCGTGGCAGGCTTCGCCCTGGGCGGCGGCTGTGAACTCGCCATGATGTGCGACTTCATCATCGCGGCCGAAAACGCCCGCTTCGGCCAGCCCGAAATCAAGCTCGGCATCCTGCCCGGCTTTGGCGGCACCCAGCGCCTGCCACGCGCCATCGGCAAAGCCAAGGCGATGGAAATGTGCCTGACCGGCCGCCTGATGGACGCCGCCGAAGCCGAACGCAGCGGCCTGGTCGCGCGCATCGTGCCCACTGAAAAGCTGCTCGAAGATGCGCTGGCAACGGCAACGGTCATCGCCGGCTATGCCCAGCCCGTCGCCATGATGGTCAAGGAAGCCGTCAATCGCGCCTACGAATCGCCGCTGGCGGAGGGCCTGCTGTTCGAACGGCGCAGTTTCCACGCCAACTTTGCTCTCGCGGACCAGAAGGAAGGTATGGCCGCCTTCCTGGAGAAGCGCCCCGCCGCCTTCAAAAACCGCTAAAACCTCCCTCCTGAAATTTATTTGTTGCACTGCACAATATTTTGCTTGACTTCGGCTTTGGCGCCCATATAATTTGATCCATGATGCACTGCAACATAACGCATCGAAGCCGACTTGGATCATTTTGTAAATACAGGCCGAGTCGTCAAACCAAAATTTGCAACACTTTCAATTTAGGAGATCGCCATGTACACGACCCCCGAACAACTCGCCGGCGCCAACAAAGCCAACGTCGAAACCCTGCTGACCATCGCCAACACCGCGTTTGCCAGCGCCGAGCGCCTTGCCGCCCTTAACCTGAACGCCGCCCGCATGCTGCTGGAAGACAGCGTGAACAGCGCCAAGTCGATGATGGCCGTGCGTGACGTGCAAGACCTGATGGGCATGCAAACCGCCCTGGCTCAGCCGATGTTCGAAAAAGCCGTTGCCTACTCGAAGAGCGTCTATGAAATCGCCACCCAGTCGCAAGGCGAGTTCACCAAGATTCTTGACGGCCAGTATGTCGAGATGAACAAGAACGTCAGCTCCGCGCTGGACAATGCCGCCAAGGGCGCACCCGCTGGTTCCGATGTCGCTGTCGCCGCCGTCAAGTCGGCCATCGCCGCTGCCAACTCCGCTTACGAAACCATGAACAAAGCTGCCAAGCAGGTTGCCGAGATGACCGAAGCGAATGTCGCCGCCGCGACCTCCGCCACCGTCAAGGCCGTGGGCGCCGCCGCTCCGAAGATGAAAAAAGCCGCTTAATTCGGTTGCCTGTTTAGCCGTTACAGTATTAAGTCTCCTCCTCCGGTTCCGCAATGGAACCGTTTAAGCCCCGGCCTTCGGTCGGGGCTTTTTTTTCGCCGTCCCGCCAGCGCCGACTTTTATTTTGGGTCGAAGCGGTAGCCGAGTAGCGTCACGCCGCGCTTGAGTACCTCGATCGCCAGGACCACCTGCGCCGGCGCTCCGCGCACGCCCAGTTCAATATGTGGACGGACGCTTGCGCTGCCCAGGGTCGGCAGGCTGAATACCGTGAGACCAGTGAAGTCG
>JAUXNZ010000195.1 GCA_030682595.1 Rhodocyclaceae bacterium
GCCGGCGCCTTCGTGCCGCTGACCGCCGGCCTGTTCTGGTCGCGCGCCAACAACCTGGGGGCGACACTTTCCATCATCCTCGGTCTTGGCACCTGGCTGCTGTTCGAAATTTTCGTGATCGAAGGGGACATCCAGCCCCAACTTTTCGGTCTTGTCGCCAGCGCCCTGGGCATGCTGGCGGGCGGCCTGCTCGGCCCGCGCAATCCGCATTGGCCGCAGGCCGGCCATCACCACGCCGCAGCCGAAACGCACCATGTCGCGGCACATCCCCACACCCACTAAGAGGAGTCGCCACCATGCAACATCTGCTCGCTACCGCCGTCCTGCTGCTTTCCGCTCAACTGGCTTTTGCCCAGGCGCCGGCAGCCGCTCCCATGGCCAGCGACTGCGCCGCCCGCGCGCTCAGCAAGGACGGCAAGCCGCTCGCCGGTGCCGCCAAGACGGCCTTCATGAAGAAATGCGAAGGGGAGGCCGGCAAACTGGCCGCTGCCCCCGGTAGTTGCGAGGCAAAGGCCATCAGCAAGGACGGCAAGCCGCTTCACGGTGCGGCGAAGGCAGCCTTTATCAAGAAATGCGAGAAGGACGCGCTGGCCGCAAAGTAATTCGCGCAGTTCAGCGCAAGAGATTTAGGCCAATCCCCGGCGGATCCGCCACGTCGAAGGCGGTATCGCCTTCCGGGTCGGGCACGCCGGTCGCCTTGAGGTTGGCGAAGTCGTAGAGTCGGGCATCCATGAGGTGTGAAGGCACCACGTTGGCGAGGCTGCGGAACAGGGTCTCGACGCGGCCAGGGAAACGCTTTTCCCAGTCGCGCAGCATTTCCCCGATCTGCTGACGTTGCAGATTGGGCTGGCTGCCGCACAGATTGCAAGGGATGATCGGAAATTCGCGCAGCCGCGCCCACTCGATCAAATCCTTTTCGTTGCAGTAGGCGAGCGGGCGGATGACGATGTGGCGACCGTCGTCCGACACCAGCTTGGGCGGCATCGCCTTCAGCTTGGCGGCGAAGAACAGGTTGAGGAACAGCGTGGCGAGAATGTCGTCGCGGTGGTGGCCGAGCGCGATCTTGGTTGCACCGAGTTCGTCGGCCACGCGATAGAGAATGCCGCGCCGCAACCTTGAACAGAGTGAACAGGTGGTCTTGCCCTCGGGAATCACGCGCTTGACGATGGAATAAGTATCTTCCTCGACGATGCGATAGGGAATGCCCAGCTCATCCAGGTACTTCGGCAGCACGTCGGCGGGAAAGCCCGGCTGCTTCTGGTCGAGATTGACGGCAATCAGCTCGAAATTGATCGGCGCCTTTTCCTTGAGATAGCGCAGCACGTCGAGCAGACCGTAGGAATCCTTGCCGCCCGACAGGCAGACCATGACACGGTCGCCATCTTCGATCATGTTGAAATCGGCAATCGCCTGACCGACCTCGCGACGCAGCCGCTTGGCGAGTTTGTTGGCTTCGAACCCGGCTTTGTGGGCCGCCTTGTAGGTGCTCACAGATGCGCAGTCCGGCCGCCGTCGACGTTGATCACCTGACCGGTGATGTAGGGTGCGTCGAAAATGAGAAATTTCACCGTGCGGGCGATATCGCCGGGCGCACCGACGCGCTTGAGCAAGGTGTGCTCGATGATCGCCGCCTGCGCTGCCGGTGGAAAGTCTGCGTCATTTTCGGGCCACTCGATCGCCCCCGGCGCGACGGCATTGACGCGCACCAGCGGCCCCAGTTCCAGCGCCAGCGCGCGCGTGAGGCCGAGCAGGCCCGCCTTGGCCGCGCAATACAGCGGGTAGCCCTTGAGCGGCCGTTCGGCGTGGATGTCGGTGATGTTGACGATGCAGCCGCAGGTCCTTGCCAGGTGCGGCGCTGCCGCTTGCGCGAGAAACAGCGGGCCCCTGAGATTGCTGCCGATCAGGTCGTCCCAGGCCGCCGCGTCGATGCTGCCGACCGGCGTGGGGAAAAAACTCGACGCGTTGTTCACCAGGGCATCGAGTCGGCCAAAATGCGCGATGGCTTCTTCCACCAGGCCCGCCAGACCGTCCATGTCACGCAAATCGCGCCGTCTCGCCAGTGCCGACTTTTCGCGGCGCGCGTTCAATTCGGCGGCGAGCGCTTCAGCCTCCGGCGCCGATGCGCGGTAATGCAGCACAAGATTGGCGCCCGCCGCATGCAGTGTGCGCGCGATTTCGGCGCCGACACGCCGGGCGGCGCCAGTCACGAGAATAACGGGTGTGTTCATATGTTGACGTGAAATACGCAATTTGACGCCGCGTAATCCCCTGAGCGCAGCGAACAAATTTTGACCCCCGCCGCGGGGCGGGGGCTGGGGGTGGGGGGCGTTTTATTGCTTTTAACGTAGTTCATCATCAGCGAGTGGTTTCACCGTCCATGAGAGTTAGGAGTATACCGAGGCAGTGCGCCGCCGCCGCGAAACCAAAACCCGCCGTCACCGCTACCGACGAGCCATAGCCGGCACAGTTCAATCCATGTAATCCAGCAGCATCAACGTCACAAGCCGCCGCCACGGGACGGCGAATCGGCTCATCCGAATACACACAGGCCACGCCGAATTTCTTCTTCGGGTCGCGTGTGAAACCGTGCTCCTTGCGCAGATAGGCGCGCAATTTGCTGGCCAGCGCATCCTGCGTGGTGCGCGACAGGTCATCGATCCTGATGCGTGTCGGATCGGCCCGTCCGCCCGCGCCACCGGTGATCACGATGGGCGTTTTGCTCGCCCTGCAGCAAACAATCAGCGCCGCCTTGGCGCGCATTTGGTCGATGGCGTCGATGACGACAGCGCAAGCGGGCAGGAGCGTTGTCACGTTTTCCGGCGTGACGAATGCCTCGCTGCACTCCACCATGCAATCCGGGTTGATCTGCGCGATGCGCTCCTTCATGGCCGTGACCTTGGCCTGGCCGAGCGTGGTTGCCAGCGCCTGAATCTGCCGATTGATATTCGATTCCGCCACATGATCGAGATCGATCAGCGTCAGCCGCCCAACACCGGAACGCGCCAGCGCCTCGGCCGCCCAGGAACCAACGCCGCCAATACCGACGACACAGACGTGCGCCGCCGCCAGCCGGGTCAGGCTGCCGGCGCCGTAAAGTCTTTCGATGCCGGAAAAGCGGCGGGCGTGATCGGCGGTGCTCATGGGGTGGCATTGTAAGATGTCGCGATGCCAACTTCAGCATTGCCCGAATCTACATTACCGACCCCCTCCGCCGATGCCCAGGCCGCCAGCCAGGAATTGTCGCGCCGCATCGCCTCCCGCATCGAGGCGGCCGGCGGCTGGCTGCCCTTTTTCGATTACATGGACATGGCGCTGCATCTGCCGGGGCTGGGCTACTACGCCGGCGGCTCGCTCAAGTTTGGCGCGGCAGGGGATTTTGTCACCGCGCCTGAACTCACGCCGCTATTTGGCCAGGCGCTCGCCGCGCAGGTCGCCGAAGTGCTTGCCGCCGTCGCCAACGACGTCGCTGGCGCCGTCTTACCAGCGCCGACTTCTGGCGCCGTCCCGCCAGATCCAGCCATTGTGCTGGAAGTCGGAGCCGGCAGCGGTCGTCTCGCCGCCGATCTGCTGCTGGCGCTCGAAGCGCTCGGTGCGCTGCCCGAGCGTTATGGCATTCTCGAACTATCCGGCGAATTGCGCGCCCGCCAGCAGGCGACGCTGGCGGAAAGTGCGCCGCATCTCGCCGACAGCGTGGTCTGGCTGGACGAATTGCCGGAAAAGTTCGTGGGGTGCGTGATTGCCAACGAACTGCTCGACGCCTTTCCCACCCACGCCGTGGCCTGGCGCCATGGAGAACGTGGCGGACTCATGGAGCGCGGGGTGGCGCGGACAGCGGAGGGCTTTGGCTGGGCCGAACGGCCAGCGAGCGGCACGCTGGCCGAGGCAATGGCAGCTTTTCCAGTCGAAGCACCTTACGAAAGCGAAATCAGCCTCGCCGCCCGCGCCTGGGTGGCGGAATGGGGCCATCGTCTGGAGCGTGGCGCGCTGCTTCTCATCGATTACGGGCTGCCGCGCCACGAGTTGTATCACCCGCAAAGGCACCGCGGCACCCTGCGCTGCCATTACCGGCAGCGCGCCCATGACAATTTTTTCTGGTGGCCGGGACTGTCGGACATCACCAGCCATGTCGACTTCACCGCCGTGGCCGAAGCGGGTTTCGAGGCCGGGCTGGATGTGCTGGGCTACACGAATCAGGCCAGTTTCCTGATCAATTGCGGCATCGGCGAGTTGCTCGCTGCACGCCAGCAAGCCGGTGGCGAACAGGCGTTGCGCGCCAGCGGCGCCCTGAAGGTGCTGCTGGCGCCGGGCGAAATGGGCGAACTGTTCAAGGTGATCGCGCTCGGCCGGGGCGTCGCGGCGCCGCTCCTGGGCTTCCGGCGCGGCGACCAGTGTCATGCGCTGTAACATACCGGTCATGAATGGAAATGAAATGCGTCGATCCTTGCGGCAACGCGCCATCCGCTTGTTGGCCCGGCGCGAACATACCCGCGCCGAGCTGGCCAGCAAGCTGGCGGCGCACGGCACTGCCGAGGAGATCGCGTCCGTACTGACTGAACTGGCGCGTGCCGGGCTACAGTCAGACACCCGTTTTGCCGAGAGTTATGTGCGCAGCCATGCCGCACGCCTGGGCGCGGCGCGCCTTTCCCGAACGCTACGCACCAAGGGTGTCGATGTTGCGTTGATCGAGTCCCAACTGAAGAATACCGAACTGCCTGACGAGATGGCGCGCGCCACGATCGTCTGGACGAAGAAATTCAGCGCCCCGGCTGCCGACGCGCGCGAATGGGCAAAACAGGCGCGCTTCCTGCAGGGACGCGGCTTTTCAGCCGAAACCATCGGCAAGCTTTTAAAAGAAATCAAAAAATAAATGGCCCCCCACGCTCGCCTCAGTTGCCAACAATTCGGCTCGCTGCCCCCCACAGGGGGGCCTCATTTGGCAACTGAGCCTCCTTGGGGCGGCCCGGCGGAGGCATGATGACCACCCTCTCCGTACACAACCTGCGCAAAAAGTTTCGCGCCCGCACCGTCGTCAAGGACATCAGCCTGCATGTCGACGGCGGCGAGGTGGTCGGCCTGCTCGGCCCCAACGGCGCCGGTAAGACCACCTGCTTTTACATGATCGTCGGCCTGGTGGCGTCCGACGGCGGTGACATTGTCATCACCGGCGACGGGGCAGACGGCAGCCAGGAAACCCGACTCACCCACATGCCGATCCACGCCCGGGCGCGCCTCGGACTGTCGTATCTGCCGCAGGAAAATTCGGTGTTCCGCAAACTGACGGTGGCCGACAACATCCGCGCGGTACTGGAATTACAGGATTATGACGCGCCGACGCAAGACGCCCGCCTCGAAGAGCTGCTGGAAGAGCTGCACATCACCCATCTGCGCGACCAACTGGCCGTGGCGCTCTCGGGTGGCGAGCGGCGGCGTGTCGAGATCGCCCGCGCGCTGGCGACTTCGCCGCGCTTCATCCTGCTCGACGAACCCTTTGCCGGGGTCGACCCGATTGCGGTACTCGACATCCAGAAGATCATTCGTTTTCTCAAGGAGCGCGGCATCGGCGTCCTGATTACCGACCACAACGTACGGGAGACACTGGGCATCTGCGATCGCGCCACCATCATCAACGAAGGCGAAGTCCTTGCGGCTGGACATCCGGCCGATATCATCGATAATGAAGGTGTGCGTCGGGTCTATCTCGGCGAGCACTTCAGGATGTGAATGATCTACCAACGCTCACTTCGTTCGCTGCCTCCCACAGGGGGGCGCATGCTGCCTGGAGGCGGCTCGGCGGCATCATGAAGCCCACGCTCCAGCTCAAGCTTTCCCAGCATCTGGCGCTCACGCCGCAGTTGCAGCAGTCAATCCGTTTGCTGCAATTATCATCGCTGGAGTTGAATCAGGAGATCGAGCAGGCGCTGCAGGAAAATCCCCTGCTCGAACGTGAAGAGCCGGACGAGCCAGCCGCTTTTACGGGTGCCGATGACGCCATGGCACAACCCCGTGGCGAAGAAGCACAAGCGGCAACACCGGAAGAACGGGGCGGCGAACCTGAGTGGAGCCAAGACGATGCCGACTGGCCGACACTCGGCGGCACCCGCAGCCCGCGCGACGCCAATGATGAGGACGATGTCGGCGCCGGCGAGTTGCAGGCTGCGGTCACCAGCCTGCGCGATCATCTGATTGCCCAGTTGGCGCTGTCCCAATTATCCGGACGCGATCGGCTGCGCGTGGCATTCCTGATCGAGGCGCTCAACGATGATGGCTATCTGGTGACGCCCCTCGAGGATCTGGTCGAGGTGCTGCCGGATGATTTCGCTGGCGAACCGGATGAACTGCTCGAAGACCTCACCATCGCGCTCATGCATTTGCAAAGCCTGGACCCACCAGGCATCGGGGCGCGCAATCCACGTGAATGCCTGCTGCTGCAACTCGCCAGTTTGCCTGACTCGCCGGAAAATGAACTGGCGACAAGCGTCGTCCGTGATCACCTCGAACTACTGGCCAGCCGCGACTTCACGCGCATCAAGAAGGCACTCGATTGCGATGATGATGCCTTGCGCGACGCACAAACGCTGATTCTCTCGCTCAACCCCAGGCCAGGCGCGCAATTTTCAACGCTTGATACGCGTTACATCGTACCCGATGCGATCGTCCGCAAGGCGCGCGGCAACTGGCAAGTGCAGCTCAATCAGGAGGCGATACCGCGCTTGCGGATCAACCGTCTCTACGCCAATCTGCTGCGTCAGCAACGCAGCAACGGCGGCAGCAATTTGTCAGGACAATTACAGGAAGCCAAGTGGCTGATCAAGAACGTGCAGCAGCGCTTCGATACGATTGCGCGCGTCAGCCAGGCCATCGTCGACCGCCAGCGCGCCTTCTTCGACCACGGCGAGGTGGCCATGCGACCCTTGACGCTGCGCGAAATAGCCGATACGGTGAGCCTTCATGAATCAACCATTTCGCGTGTCACCACGCAGAAATATCTGGCGAGTCCGCGCGGCATCTACGAACTAAAATATTTTTTT
>JAUXNZ010000211.1 GCA_030682595.1 Rhodocyclaceae bacterium
GTCCCGAACAGCCCGATATAGGGCGCCGCCGAACCGGCCGAAGCCAGCACCGTCAGGCCGTGTTCGACTTCCGCCGCCTCGCGATCCACCGCGTTGTTCAGCGTGCGGGTCAGATACTCCCCCATGCCGCCGGCCGCGGCCAGGTTCTGCTCACCGCCGTTGGCGCGGGCCTTGATCGCTTCATTCACCAGCACGGCGAAAGCGTTGTCGGCATGGCCATGCAGCGAACCGGCCACCTCGTCGAGCGAGCCGGCCTGCCAGAAGCGCCGCACAAAGGCATCGGCCCGCCGCTGGGCGAACCAGTTTGCCAGGGCGCGGGTGACGATCAGGTACCAACTGGCCACCGAGAGCAGCAGCAATACCGCAAGTACGCTCTTGCCGACGCCGTCGGCCTGGGTGAGAAAGTGGGCGAAGCCCAGTCCTTCGACAACGGTTTGTTCCATCGGATCAGCTTCCTTGCAGGACAAAATCGAATACCTGTGCCGCCACGACCTGGGACGAATGAGTGCGCACTGCGCCGGGCAAGATCCTGCTGATCCTAAGGCGATATAAACAATCGGGTATGCGGCGAAACGCCACGTGTGACGATCTGTCGCGCGACATGATGTCGCGCACGGTCACCGAATGCCGTGCCGGTTGATGCGCGTCAAGGTGGCGGCGGGATTTTCTGGCGCCGTCCCGCCGGCGCCGACTTTTTTGGGCGACTACAGTCGAGAATTGGCCGGGCGGGTGCGACCTTATGTCGCAGCGGCATGCCGATTCTCCGCGCGTAATATCCCCGATTGTTTTCATCCTCCAGGGAGCTCGTCATGGATCGTCGCGAAGCACTAAAACTTTCCCTTCTCGCTGGCGCCGGCCTGGTTGCCGGTGCCGCCTCAACCCTCCCCGCACATGCCACCCCGGCCGCCCCGTGTCCGGGCGACGGCACCCCGGTGCAGTTCCTGCCCAAAACGGCAGCGGATCCGCAGGCGCATGAAAACGACATTGCGAAGTATCCTAAGTGCCCCTATTGCGGCATGGACCGCAAGCAGTATCACCATTCGCGCATGCTGATCCAGTACAGCGACGACATCGCCGACGGCACCTGCTCGATCCACTGCGCCGCCATCAGTCTCTCGCTGAATATCGACCGGGAGCCGAAAGCGATCTGGGTCGGCGACAACGCTTCGCCCGCCGAGGTGAAGCCGCTGGTCGATGTGGACAAGGCAAGCTTCCTCGTCGGCTCGTCACTCAAGGGCGTGATGACCAAGCGCAGCAAGGTCGCCTATGGCACTGCCGCGGCAGCCACGGCGTCCCGGCTGGCCAACGGCGGTGAGCTGGCCAATTTCGACCAGGCGCTGCTGGCCGCCTACACCGACATGTCGCAGGACGTGAGCATGATCCGCAAGAATCGCGCTGAACGGCGCAAGCGGATGATGGAGCAGCAAGGCAAAACCTGATGCGCCGTGGCGAACGCGTAGTTCTTGCCGTTTTGCTTTGTGTCTGGGTGGGGCTGGCCACCGCCCAGACGCTTGTTACGCCCAAGCCGGGAGCGCGCGACCTCTGCCCGGTCTGCGGCATGCTGGTGTCGAAATATCCGAACTGGGTAGCGACCGTACTCTACCAAAACGGCCACGCGCATCATTTTGACGGCGCCAAGGACATGTTCAAGTATCTGGCCGATTTGCCAAAATATGCGCCGGGTCATCGTCGCGAGGATATCGTGACGATTGCCGTCACCGATTATTACAACCTGCAGAAGGTCGATGCGAAACAGGCTTTCTATGTCATCGGCTCGGATGTCCTGGGACCGATGGGCCACGAATTGATACCGCTGGCCACCCGCACCGATGCCGAGGATTTCCTCCGGGAGCACAAGGGCAAGAAGATTCTGCGCTTCGATCAGGTAACGCGCGATTTGCCTGCACGACTTGACGACGGCAAGTTTTGACCTCCGCGGCGGCGGTTTTTCTGGATAATCCGTTCGTGAGATCGAACCTGAACCAGCACGCGGATGGCGCCCAAATCCTCGCCAGCCTGCGCCGTTTGATTGCCGCGCGCTGGGTTGTCCTGGCCATGGCGGCCACGATAATTCTCGTTGCCCCGTTCCTGCTGGCCATACCGCTGGCAGCGACGCCCTTGCTCGCCATCATTGGCGTCGCGACCCTGTTCAACGGCTTGGCCTGGCGACGTTTTCGTTCAAGATCCGCGGCTGGCGCCGCCGAGCTGTTTCGTCAGATTTGCCTCGATCTGGCGACGCTTACCGCCCTGATGTTTTTTAGCGGTGGCGCCACCAATCCCCTGATTTCCCTGTTGTTGCCGTCTGTCGCCTTTGCGGCGCTGACCCTGCCGCGCGCCCACGTTGTCTTTGTCACCGTGCTGGCCATTGCAGCCTATTCGGCGCTGATGGTGACTTTCGTCCCGCTGCCCATCGCGAGCGCCGCGCGCGCCGCGCAGTTGCACCTCTCCGGCATGTGGCTGACCTTTCTGGTCTCGGCGGCGCTGATTGCCTGGTTCATTCTGCGGATGATGGCAACCATCCGCGAACGCGATGCCGCGCTTGCAGCCGCACGCGAGCGCGCATTGCGTGACGAACATCTCGTCGCGCTGGGCACATTGGCGGCGGGCGCGGCCCACGAGCTGGGCACGCCCCTGGCGACGATGGCCGTGATTGCCGGCGAACTGGAACGGGACACCAGCCTGAGCGAAGCCGCGCGCGCCGATTTCGACATCCTGCGCAACCAGATTGCTTCCTGCAAAACCATCCTGACCGGACTGACCGAGCGGGCCGGTGTCGGGCGACTCGAAAACGCCTCGACCGTTGCCGTCGATGTCTGGATCGCCGCCCTACATCTGCGCTGGCGCCAGCAATTGAAGCATTGCACGAGCCGGATTGAAATTGCGGGGCAACCACCGACACCGGAAATCATCGCCGATCCGTCGCTGGAACAAGGCATCATCAACCTGCTCAACAATTCAGTCAATGCCACCAGCGGCGCAGCGGACGAGATTGTGCTTGGCGTCCGCTGGGACACAACGACGCTGTGGATCGAGGTGCGCGATCGGGGCCCGGGGTTTTCGCCCGAGGTGCTGCAGCAGGCCGGCCGGATGCCGTTTTCGGCCAATTTCGGTGGCAGTGGCGGCAGCGGCATCGGCCTGCTACTGACTCAGAGTGTTGTCGAGCGACTCGGCGGGCGCCTGCTTCTCATCAACGGCGCGGACGGCGGCATTGCGCGCATCGAGTTGCCGCTTGTTAAGATTTCGCCATGAGAACAGCGATTCTGGTCGTCGACGACGATGACATATTCAACGGTGTGCTGGTGCGGGCTTTTGCCCGGCGCAACATTGCCGCGCGCGGCGTCACTCACCTGGCTGAGGCGCGGGCGGCCATCAAGGAGGGGGCGCCAGAACGGGTCGTGCTCGACCTCAACCTGGCTGGCGCCTCGGGTCTGGCGTTGATTCCCGAACTGCTCGCGGCCCGCCCTGACTGCCGCATTGTCGTGCTGACCGGCTATGCCAGCATCGCCACCGCGGTCGAGGCCATCAAGCT
>JAUXNZ010000218.1 GCA_030682595.1 Rhodocyclaceae bacterium
CGGGCAGCCCCAGTAGCGCTGGCGCGAAACGCCCCAGTCGCGCAGGCGGAACTGCACCTTCTTCTCGCCGAGGCCCTTGGCCGCGAGGTCGGCGGCGATGGCATCGACGGCGGCTGCATAAGCGAGACCATCGTACTTGCCGGAATTGACGCAGACGCCGCGTTGTTTGTCGGCGTACCACTCAGCCCACGCCTCGAGAGAAAAAGTCTCGCCGGCCAGCGCAATCACCTGCTTGATCGGCAACGCGTATTTTTTGGCAAATTCGAAGTCGCGCTCGTCATGGGCCGGCACGCCCATCACTGCGCCATCGCCATAGCTCATCAGCACATAGTTGCCGACCCAGACTTCGACCTTGGCGCCGGTGAGGGGATGCTCGACGAAAATGCCGGTCGGCATGCCTTTTTTTTCCATGGTCGCCATGTCGGCTTCCATTACCGAGCCGTGCTTGCACTCCTCGATGAAGGTGGCGAGTTCGGGGTTGTTCTTCGCCGCATGCGTGGCGAGCGGATGTTCGGCGGCGACAGCACAGAAGGTGACGCCCATGATCGTGTCAGCGCGCGTCGTGAACACCCACATCAGGTCGCGCTTGCCGTCCAGTTCATAAGGGAAGGCGAAGCGCACGCCGGTGCTCTTGCCGATCCAGTTGGCCTGCATGGTCTTGACGCGCTCGGGCCAGCCAGGCAGGGTGTCGAGGGCGGTCAGCAGTTCGTCGGCGTATTGTGTGATCGCCAGGTAGTAGCCGGGAATCTCGCGTTTTTCGACCAGCGCGCCGGTGCGCCAGCCGCGCCCTTCGATCACCTGCTCGTTGGCCAGCACGGTCTGGTCGACCGGGTCCCAGTTCACCACCTGGGTTTTCTTGTAGGCGATGCCCTTTTCCAGCATGCGCAGGAACAGCCACTGGTTCCACTTGTAATAGTCGGGCTTGCAGGTCGCCAGCTCACGCTCCCAGTCGAGGGCGAAACCCAAGGACTTGAGCTGCTGCTTCATGTAGGCGATGTTGTCGTCGGTCCACTTGGCCGGCGGCACATTGTTCTGGATCGCCGCGTTCTCGGCCGGCAGGCCAAAGGCATCCCAGCCCATCGGCTGCAGTACATTGAATCCGCGCATCTTGTGGCTGCGGGCAAGCACGTCGCCGATCGTGTAATTGCGCACATGCCCCATGTGCAACTTGCCGGACGGGTAGGGAAACATCGACAGGCAGTAATACTTCGGCTTGGCGGTGTCTGCGGTCGCGTTGAAGGCGCGCGTTGACTGCCAGTGGGCCTGTGCGGCCTGCTCGATTGCGGCGGGTGTATATTTTTCCTGCATGGCCGGGATGCGCGTTTAGCGTGTTTCGACAAAGCATCAAATTATACGCGCCCGCCCTCCCGGCTGCGCCACGGTGTGGGTCAGAGACCGTCAGCCGAGTTGCGTTGGTCGTAGCGTGTTCCAGCCGCGTGAATTGTTCAGCGCGAAGGCGTCGTAGATGGCCACCGGGGCCTGCCAGAGGTTTTGGTTGAAGCGCGTCCAGCGGCGCCAGCCGAAGGAATCGGCATCCGCCTGCAGGCATTCCGCAGCCACCAATTCAAACAGGCGATCCATCGCGGCTTCCCAATAGGCTGGCGTTTCCGTCGTACCGGTGACCAGCGCGGCATGGCGCTGGGCGTCAAGCCAGAGTGCTTCGCCGCGCTGCAGGGAAATGCCGGCCTTGTTGGCCAGCCAGGGTAGAAGTTTCGGGCTGCAATTATTCGATTTCATGATCGGTTCCTTCCCGTTACAAGAAACCCTCGTGAGGCGACTCATAACATGTGGTTCATTAGACTTAGGACGTATTGTACGCGTTTCTTGTGCACTGCAGCATAGCATTGGTTGAGCTTGTCCGTGTATCTGGGTGTTGTTGGCTTTATGCAAGGCTTTGCGGACGGACAAGCGGTCGTTACAGCCGGGAATTACTACCCAGATGGCGTAGGTGCCTGTTAATCGGCATCTGCATGGTAATATTCTGATATTCCCTTGCGGCCTCAATGCCCCCCCACATCGCGACGCGAAAGCTCAGCATGTTGCGCAGTTTTAGCCTATTCCTGTGTCTTTTCCTGTTCTGGTTGCTGCTGTCCGGCATGCCGACGCCGTTTTTATTGTCCGCAGGGGTTGGCTGTGCATTGCTGGTGGTCTGGTTCGCCCGCTGGATCGACATCGTCGATCAGGAAGGCCACCCGATTCGTCTGCTCTGGCACGCCCTACTGTCTTATTGGCCATGGTTGCTGAAAGAGATTGTCGTCTCTGCCTGGCAGGTGAGTCGGGTCGTGCTGGACCCAAAATTGCCGATCAGTCCGACCCTGGTGCGGCTGCGACCGTCACAGACGACGGATATTGGCCTGGTCATTCATGCCAACTCGATTACGCTGACGCCGGGCACGATCTCCGTGAAAGTTGGCCGCGAGGAGTTCCTGGTACACGCCCTGACGCGCGAAGGCGCGGCCGGGGTGCAGCGTGGCGGCGAAATGGATAAGCGGGTGAGCGCCCTCGAAAAGCGGCCGGAGCCAGTTCGGTGATGTTCTCGGCGGTCGCCGTCGCCTTGCTGGTGACTACCGCATTGGCTCTGGCGCGTGCCGCGCTTGGCCCGACTGTTTTTGACCGTTTGCAGGCCGCTAACACGATCGGCACCTGTACGATGCTGCTGCTGGCGACCCTGGGCTTCCTCGGTGGCCGGCCGGAATTTCTCGATCTGGCCTTGGTCTATGGCCTGCTGAACGTGATCGGCATGGTGGCGGTGCTGAAGTTTTTTCGCCATGACCAGTCGGCGGAGGCGGAAAAATGAGCCCCGATTTATTGCGCGACCTGGCGAGCTGGACCTGCCTGCTGGCGGGTGGCGGTTTTTGCCTGGTCGGTGGCATCGGCCTGCTGCGCATGCCGGACTTTTACACCCGCATGCACGCCGCCAGCGTCACCGATACCATCGGCGCCGGGCTGGTGTTGCTTGGTCTGCTGTTCCAGGCCGGCTTCTCGCTGGTTGGCGCCAAGCTGCTGATGGTCGGCCTGCTGATCTTTTTCACCAGCCCCACCGCCAGCCATGCCCTCGCCCGCTCGGCACTGCTGCATGGCCTCAAGCCGAAACTTGCGCCGCCGGAGGCATCATCGAAACCATAATCATCAACACGCTGCTGGTGTTCATGGTGCTTATCGTGCTGGCCCTGATCCGTACGCGCAACCTGTTTGGCGTAATCGTGCTGTCCGGCGCCTACAGTTTTCTCATGGCCACGGTGCTGGTGGCTCTCGACGCAGTCGACGTCGCGATGACCGAGGCGGCCGTCGGCGCGGGGGTGTCCACGGTTTTGCTGCTCGGCGCGCTCCGCCTGTGCAAGAGCGAAGAGGCGAAACCCGCGCACCGGCCCTGGCTACCGCTGGCCGTTGCGGTTTCGACCGGCTTGCTGCTGGCTTACGGTGCCATGGATCTGCCCGACTTCGCTGACCCGCAGGCACCCATCCATCAGCATGTCGTGCCGCGTTACATGGAAAACGAGGTCGATGTCCCCAACGTCGTGACGGCGGTACTGGCAAGCTTCCGCGGCTATGACACCCTGGGGGAAACCACGGTAGTGTTTACCGCCGGAGCGGGCATCATTGCCCTGCTGCGCCGCCGGAAGTCCAGACGGGGCGCGGATGGAAAATAATCTCGTACTCCGGGTGGTCGGCAAGCTGCTGATCCCCTTCATCCTGCTGTTTGCGCTCTACGTGCAATTTCATGGCGACTTCGGCCCGGGCGGCGGGTTCCAGGCCGGCGTGATCTTCGCTACCGGCATTGTTTTTTATGCGTTGATCTTCGGCCTCGAGCGCGCCCGCCAGGCGGTTCCCGATCGGCTGGTTGAAACCATGTTGGCCAGCGGCGTACTGATTTACGCGGGTGTCGGCGTCGCCGGCATGTTGCTGGGCGGCAATTATCTCGACTATTTCGTGCTCGACAAGAACCCGGTGATCGGCCAACACCGCGGTATCTTCTGGGTCGAGGTCGGCGTGGCCACCACCGTCTCCGGCGTGATGCTGAAAATCTTCTACATGTTCGCCGCGCGGAGTGCCGCGGGCAATGCGCACGAAGATCCGGAGGATTAGCCGTGCTCGAGCATTTCAGCTACATCGTTACAGTTTTCCTCATGGTCGCCGGCCTCTTCATCATCATGGCGCACGGCAACCTGATCAGGAAAATGATCGGGCTATCGATCTTCCAGACCTCGGTGTATCTGCTCTACATCGTGCCGGGCAAATTGATTGGCGGCACCGCGCCGATCATTGCGCCGGAATACAGCATTTACTCCAATCCACTGCCGCATGTGCTGATCCTCACCGCCATCGTCGTCGGCGTCGCCACGCTGGCGCTCGGGCTGGCGCTGGCGGTGCGCATCCGCGAGGCTTACGGCAGCATCGAAGAAGACCAAATTCTTGCGCGGGATAATGCCATCGAGGACGCGGAAGAGATGCGCACATGAGCATCGCCGCGCACCTGCCCGCCCTGCAAGTGGTGGTCCCCTTGCTGGCGGCGCCGCTGGTCGTGCTGTTGCGTCACGGCGGGGTCGCCTTCGCCGTGGTGACCGCGGCGGCCTGGGCCGCCTTTGCCACCGCGATCGGACTCTGGCTGCAGCTTGGCCAACTGGATGCCGGTGGTGTGATCTCCTATCACATCGGCAGCTGGCCGCCCCCCTGGGGCATCGAGTACCGCGTCGATCGTCTGACCAGCTTCGTCCTGCTGCTCGTTTCGGGCATGGCGGCCGTGGTGCTGCCCTACAGCCGCGCCAGCGTCCTGCGCGAGATTCCGCGCGAACTGCACTATCTCTACTACTCGATGTTCGCGCTTTGTCTCACCGGCCTCCTGGGCATCACCATCACCGGTGATGCCTTCAACATTTTCGTCTTCCTCGAAATCTCGTCGCTGTCGTCCTATGTGCTGATCGCCCTGGGCCGCGACCGCCGCGCGCTCACCGCCGCCTTCCAGTACCTGATCATGGGCAGCATCGGCGCCACCTTCATCGTCATCGGCATCGGCTTCCTCTATCTGCTGACCGGCACGCTGAATCTTGCCGACATGGCGATTCGCCTGCGCGAAGTCGAGAGCTACCGCCCCGTGCTCGTCGCGCTGGCCTTCCTCACCGTCGGCATCTCGCTCAAGCTGGCGCTGTTTCCGCTGCACCAATGGCTGCCCAACGCCTACACTTACGCGCCCTCGGCCGTCACCGCCTTTCTCGCCGCCACCGCCACCAAGGTCTCGGTGTATGTGCTGATCCGCTTCTATTACACGGTGTTCGGCGAAAGCCTGGTGTTCCAGCAACTGCCGCTGCCGCAGATCATGCTCTGGCTGTCGCTGATGGCGATGTTCGGCGCCAGCTTCGCCGCCATTTTCAAGAACAACCTCAAGCGCCTGTTCGCCTATTCCAGCGTCGGCCAGATCGGTTACATCACGCTCGGGCTGTCCTTCGATTCGGTGAATGGGCTGACGGCATCCATCGTGCATCTGTTCAACCACGGCATCGCCAAGGGCGCGATCTTTCTGCTGATCGGCGGCATCGTCGCCAGCATGACAACGCGTGACGCCGTCCCGCCAGCGCCGACTTTTGATCGACTGGCCGGACTGGCCAAGCGCATGCCGCTCACCTGCTTCGGCATCGTCCTTGCCGGACTGAGTCTGATCGGCGTGCCCGGTACCGCCGGCTTTGTTACCAAGTGGTATCTGATCCTCGCGGCAATGGAGCGGGGTCAATGGTGGCTGGTGGGCGCAATCGTGCTGAGTTCGTTACTGGCCGTCGCCTACGTCTGGCGCTTCGTCGAGGTCGCCTACTTCCATGCCGCGCCCGCTGGCAGCAAGAAGAACGAAGCGCCGCTGTCCTTGCTGATCCCCGCCTGGCTGTTGGTAATCGCGACGCTCTGGTTCGGCCTCGATACCTCCTTCACCGTCGGCACCGCGATGGACGCCGCGCAGGAACTGGTGAAGATCGGACGATGAGCGCGGAACACTTCATTCTCGCCGCGCTGGTCCTGCCCCTGCTGGGCGCCCTCGGCATCGCGCTGGCCGGCAAGCTGCCCAATCTGCGCGAAGCCATCACGCTCACCACCGCCGTTGCCCTGTTCGCCTGTGTCGTGCAACTGCTCGATCCGGTTCTCGCAGGCGTCCGCCCCGAACTCGTCCTGCTCGAACCGCTGCCCGGCCTGCCCATCGCCTTCCGCGTCGAGCCGCTCGGCATGTTGTTCGCGTTGATCGCCAGCGGCCTGTGGATCGTCAATTCGGTGTATTCCATCGGCTACATGCGCGGCAACCAAGAAAAGCACCAGACGCGCTTCTACGTCTGCTTTGCGCTGTCGATCGCTGCCGCGCTCGCCATCGCCTTCGCGGGCAACCTGCTGACGCTGTTCGTGTTCTACGAAGCGCTGACGCTGCTCACCTACCCGCTCGTCACCCACGCCGGCACTGACAAGGCGCGGGCCGGCGGGCGCACCTATCTGGGTATCCTGATGGGCACCTCGGTGCTGTTCCTGCTGCCCGCCGTCATTTACACCTGGCATGTGACCGGCACCACCGACTTTCGCCCCGGCGGCATCCTCCCCGCCGGCATGGACCCCGGCGCGGTGATGGTGCTCCTGGCGCTGTTCATGTTCGGCATCGGCAAGGCCGCGCTGATGCCTTTCCACCGCTGGCTGCCCGCCGCGATGGTCGCGCCGACACCGGTTTCCGCGCTGCTCCATGCCGTCGCGGTGGTCAAGGCCGGCGTATTCTCGGTGGTGAAAGTCGTCGTCTATGTGTTTGGGCTGGACACGCTCGCCGGCGCCACCGACTGGCTGATCGGCATCGCCGGCTTCAGCATCGTCGCGGCTTCGGTGGTCGCGCTCAACGCCGACAATCTCAAGCGCCGCCTCGCCTATTCCACCGTCAGCCAGCTGTCCTACGTCATCCTGGCCGCCGCCATTCTCGCCCCGCTGTCGCTAGTCGGCGCGGCGCTGCATATTGCCGCCCATGCCTTCGGCAAGATCACGCTGTTCTTCGCCGCCGGCGCCATTTACACGGCGGCCCACAAGACCGAAGTCAGCCAGCTCGACGGCATCGGCCGCCGCATGCCGTGGACCATGACCGCCTTCGGCATCGGTGCGCTGTCGATGATCGGCTTACCGCCGGCCGCCGGCTTCGTCAGCAAGTGGTACATCGTTTCCGGCGCGTTTGCCCAAGCGCAGTGGTTCGCGCTGGCGGTGATCTTCATCAGCACATTGCTGAACGCCGGTTATTTTCTGCCCATCCTCTACCGCGCTTTCTTCCGGCCGGAGTCCGCCGCAACGGCCGCCCATCCGCATGGCGAGGCGCCCCTGGCCATCGTCATCGCGCTGACGTTCACCGCCGCCGGCACGCTGGCCCTGTTCTTCTTCCCCGACGTGCCGCTGGCGCTGGCGCAACAACTGGTGCAGTCGCCATGAAAAACGCACACTGGCTCGACCAGCCGAAAAACATCAAGCTGTTGTGGCGCGGCTTTCTGTTCGTGCTGGCGCTGACGGTGGCCGCCGAATTTCTTGTTCAGCTGCATCCGCACTTCGAAGTCGAAGGGTTGCTCGGCTTTCACGCCGCCTACGGCTTTGTCGCCTGCCTGCTGATGATCGTCTTTGCCAAGGGTTTGGGGCTCATCCTCAAGCGGCCGGACACCTACTACGCGAAAGATGAGCGCGATGAGTAGCGTCGCTTCTTCCCTCGTGCTCCACCCCGCCCTCATCCTGATCGCGGGCGCGCTGCTGCTGCCCTTCCTGCGCGGCACGGCGCGCAACATCGCCGTCCTGGCAGCGCCGACTTTTGCCTTGATCGCCCTGTGGCTCTTGCCCGAAGGCCGACTGTGGGAGGTTGCCTGGCTCGACTACCAGCTCGCCCCGCTGAGCGTCGACAAGCTCTCGCGACTGTTCGCCACCATCTTCCTGCTCATGGCGGCGGTCGGCGGATTGTTCGCCCTGCGGCAGCCAAGCAAACTGGAAGTTCCCGCCGCTTTCCTTTACGCCGGCGCCGCCGTCGGCGTGGCGCTGGCCGGCGATCTGGTCACCGTGTTCGTGTTCTGGGAAGTCATGGCGGTCGGCTCGACGCTGGTACTCTGGAGTGCCAACACGCAAGCGGCCTGGGCGGCCAGCCTGCGCTATGCGATGGTGCACCTGGGCGGCGGCGTGATTCTGTTCGCCGGCGTCACCGGCCACCTGCTCGCCACCGGCGACGCCAGCTTTACGCGCATGCAACCCGATTCGATCGCCCACTGGCTGATCCTCATTGGCTTTCTCATCAATGCCGGCGCCCCGCCGTTGTCGGCCTGGCTGCCCGACGCCTATCCGGAAGCCTCGTGGAGCGGCACGGTGTTCCTCTCCGCCTTCACCACCAAGACGGCGGTATATGTGCTGCTGCGCGGCTTCCCCGGCACCGAAATCCTGATCTGGGTCGGCCTGTTCATGGTGTTCTACGGCATCGTCTATGCGCTGCTCGAAAACGACATGCGGCGCATCCTCGCCTATTCGATCGTCAACCAGGTCGGCTTCATGATCGCCGGCATCGGCATCGGCACCGAGATGGCGCTCAACGGCGCCGCCGCGCACGCCTTTACCCACATCATCTACAAGGCACTGCTGCTGATGTCGGCCGGCGCCGTGCTCGCCGCCACTAACCGGCGCAAATGCTCGGAACTTGGCGGGCTTTTCCACAGCATGCCGATCACGACCATCTGCGGCACCATCGGGGCGCTGGCGATCTCGTCCTTCCCGCTCACTTCCGGCTTCATCTCCAAGTCGATGATTTCGCAAGCCGCCGCCGACGGCCACCTGCAAGCCGTCTGGCTGCTGCTCGCCGCCGCCTCGGCGGGCGTATTCCTCCATGCCGGCATCAAGTTCCCCTGGTTCGTCTTCTTCCAGAAGGATTCCGGTCTGCGTCCGCCTGACGCCGCGGGTTCGATGCGTTGGGCGATGATCCTGTTCGCCTTCCTCTGCATTGCGCTCGGTATCTGGCCCGAACCGCTCTACGCGATCCTGCCTTACGCGGTCGACTATGTGCCCTACACGGCCGCCCATGTGCTGACGCAACTGCAACTGCTGCTGTTTTCCGGCCTCGCATTTTTTGTCATGCTCAACTACCTGAAGCGCACGCCGACCATTTCGCTCGATGTCGACTGGCTGTACCGCAAGCCGCTGCCCGTGCTGACGCGGCGGTTCGGCGGCACGTTGCGCGCAATCCTGAGCGCCGGCGAACGCGGCGTGTCCGCCGTCTTCACCGGCCTGATCGGCCGTCTGGAGTCGCAACGCGGTCCCAGCGGCCTGCTGCGCCGCAGCTGGCCCACCGGCAGCATGGCGCTGTGGATGATGGTGATGCTGCTCGCCTACCTGCTGTTCTACTACCTGGGGTAGACGGCGCTTGAATCTGCTCACCGGTCTTAATGAACCGCAACTCGCCGCCGTCACCCTGCCGCCCCGGCACGCGCTGATCCTGGCCGGTGCCGGTTCGGGCAAGACGCGCGTGCTGACGACACGCATCGCCTGGCTGATTTCGACCGGACAGGCCAGTCCGCAGGCCGTGCTCGCCGTCACCTTCACCAACAAGGCGGCGAAGGAAATGCTCACCCGGCTTTCCGCCATGCTGCCGATCAACGTCAAAGGCATGTGGATCGGCACCTTTCATGGCCTGTGCAACCGTATGCTGCGGGCGCACTATCGCGATGCCGGCCTGCCACAGCTATTCCAGATTCTCGATTCCGCCGACCAGTTGTCGTCGGTCAAGCGCCTGCTCAAATCGCTTAACGTCGATGACGAGAAATTCCCGCCGCGCGAACTGACCTGGTTCATCAATGCGCAGAAGGAAGCCGGCCTGCGTGCCGGCGCCGTCGAAGCCTCATTTGGGTACATGGATGACTGGACGAAAAGGCGCGTCGAGCTGTATGCCGCCTACGAGGCGCAATGCCAGAAGGAAGGCGTGGTCGATTTCGCCGAACTGCTGCTGCGCTATTACGAACTGCT
>JAUXNZ010000222.1 GCA_030682595.1 Rhodocyclaceae bacterium
TGCTGCGGCGGCGCGACGAGGCAACCGCGCTGGTGTTTCGCGGCGAGGAAAAGGTGGCGCGCCGCATGACTTACGGCGAGCTTTATCTGCGTGTCGCGCGGCTGGCGGCGGCAATGAAGGCGGAAGGGATTGTCGCGGGCGATGTCGTCGCGGCCTATATGCCCAACCTGCCGGAAGCGCTGATCACCCTGTTGGCCGCGTCGTCCATCGGTGCGGTGTTCACCTCCGCCTCGCCGGATTTCGGCGTGCAGGGCGTGCTCGACCGTTTCGGCCAGGTGGCGCCGAAGTTGCTGTTCGTCGCCGACGGCTATTTCTACAACGGCAAGACGCTCGACTCGCTCGACAAGGTTGCGCAGATCGTTGCCGGCCTGCCCACGGTGCGGAAGGTCATCGTCTCGCCCTACGTGCGCGAGACGGGGCATGATCTGTCCGCCATTCCGCAGGCCCTGACGCGCGGCGATTTTGTCGCGCCGCATCGCGCACAGACCGAGATCGAATTTGCGCAACTGCCCTTCGCGCACCCGCTCTACATCCTGTATTCCTCGGGCACGACCGGCGTACCCAAGTGCATCGTCCATGGCGCCGGCGGAAGCTTGCTGCAGCATCTGAAGGAACACCGTCTGCAAGCCGACATCCAGCCGGGCGACAAGCTGTTCTACTTCACCACCTGCGGCTGGATGATGTGGAACTGGCTGGTCTCGGCGCTGGCCTCGGAAGCGACGCTGCTGCTCTACGACGGTTCGCCCTTCGTCGGCCGCGGCCGGGTGCTGTTCGACTACGCGCAGGCCGAAGGCATGACGCACTTCGGCACCTCGGCCAAGTTCATCGACGCTTGCGCCAAAATCGGGCTTAAACCCGGTGCGACGCACGACCTGTCGCCATTGCGCGCGCTGTTTTCCACCGGTAGTCCGCTCGCGCCCGAGAGCTTCGATTACGTCTATCGCGACATCAAACCCGACCTGCAACTCGCGTCGATTTCCGGCGGCACCGACATCGTTTCCTGCTTCGTGCTCGGCAACCCGCTCGGGCCGGTGTGGCGCGGCGAGATCCAGTGCGCCGGCCTCGGCATGGCGGTCGAGGTGGTTGATGAGAATGCCCGGCCGGTCGTGGGTGAAAAGGGCGAGCTGGTGTGCACCAAACCCTTTCCGTCGATGCCGGTCGGCTTCTGGAACGATGCGGACGGCGCGAAATACCGCGCCGCCTACTTCGAGAGGTTTCCCAATATCTGGTGCCACGGCGACTTCGCCGAGAAAACGCCGCACGGCGGCTTCATCATCCACGGCCGCTCGGACGCCACACTCAACCCCGGCGGCGTGCGCATCGGCACGGCGGAAATCTACCGCCAGGTCGAGAAGCTGCCCGAGGTGCTCGAATCCATCGTCATCGGCCAGGAATGGGAAGGTGACGTGCGCGTCGTGCTGTTCGTCAAGCTGCAGGAAAGCCTGGTGCTCGACGACGCGCTCGCCAAGCGCATCAAGGAAGCGATCCGCGCCAACACCACGCCGCGCCACGTGCCCGACAAGGTGCTGCAGGTCGCCGACATTCCGCGCACCAAGAGCGGCAAGATCGTCGAACTGGCCGTGCGCGAGGTGGTGCATGGCCGACCGGTGAAGAACCGCGAAGCGCTGGCGAATCCCGAGGCGCTTGAATACTTTAGCAACCGCGCGGAATTATTGCTCTAACAACCAAGCACCCGGAACCGCGTTAGCGGCGAACCCTCGTCACCTCCCTGCGCGGGGGGGCCGGGAGGGGCGGGGTCGCGGTTTCCGCCGTCCAGCCAGCGCCGACTTTTGTGTGCGGCGTCCCGCGCGCAGCGTCTTTCTCGATGGCCAGCACATCGGCAAGCCACGGCAGGGTTTCACGCAATTCCTTGGCGAGGGTCCACGGCGGATTGGCGATGAATACGCCGCTGCCGTGCATGCCGAGGCCGTCGGCGCCGGGTTCTTGCACCGTCAGCGTGACATTCAGCCAGTCCGGCGCGAGCTTTTTCAATCGACCGGCCAGCAGGATGCTTTCGTTCTTCTGCAGGAGCGGATACCAGATCAGGTAGGTGCCGGTGGCGAAGCGTGCCAGGCCTTCCTTCAGCGCCGTGACCACGCGGGCGTAGTCGCGCTTGTCCTCGTAGGCCGGGTCGATGACGATCAGGCCGCGCCGCGAGGGCGGCGGCAGAAGGGTTTGCAGGCCGGTGAAGCCGTCTTCCTGGCGAATGGCGACGCGCTTGATGGCGTCGGGCGCGACGGCGGCGACGGCCTCGCCCAAGAGGCGCACATCGGCCGGATGCAGTTCAAACAGGCGCAGCCGATCCTGCGGGCGCAACTGGCGCAGCGTCAGCAGCGGCGAACCGGGGTAGCGCCGCAATTGGCCGTCCGGGTTGTCGTGACGCACGGCGGCGACGTAAGCGGCCAGCAGCGGCGGCAGGTCGTTCCTCGCCCACAGCCGGCCAATGCCATCGGCGTATTCAGGACTGTGTTGCGCGGCATGGGTCTTCGCCCGCCCGCCGTCGAAACGATAGCCGCCGGCCCCGGCGTGCGTGTCGATCACCCAGTAGGGTTTGTCCTTCTGGTTGAAGTAATCCAGCACCGCCAGCAAAACGGTGTGCTTGAGGACGTCGGCGTGGTTGCCGGCGTGGAAGACATGGCGGTAGCTGAGCATGAAGGGCGGGGGGATAGAATGTGCGGCATGAATGATACCGCTACCCCGCGTCCGAAAATCCGTGTTGTCCGGCGGGCGCTCTCAGCAACTGCGGCGCCTGCCACGCCGGCCGCGCCAACCGGCGTGCGCATCTCGAAACTGATGGCCGAACGCGGCCTGTGTTCGCGCCGCGAGGCCGATGCCTATATCGAGCGCGGGCTGGTCTATGTCAATGGCGAACAGGTCACGCAACTTGGCACGCGCGCCGCGCCGGATGCCGAGATCGCGCTGGCTTCGCGCGCACAGAATCAGCAGGCCGCGCTGGCGACGATCCTGGTGCACAAGCCGATCGGCTATGTCTCCGGACAGGCCGAAGATGGCCATCAGCCGGCGATTGTCCTGGTCGTCCCCGACCACCAGATGGCTGGCGATCCGCAGCGCTTTCAGCCTGGCTGCCTGAAGGGGCTGGCGCCCGCCGGAAGGCTCGACATCGATTCCACCGGCCTGTTGATCCTGACGCAGGATGGCCGCGTGGCGCGGCAACTGATCGGCGCGGACAGCGACATCGAGAAGGAATATCTGGTGCGTGTGGAAGGCGCTCTGGACGAACCGGGACTCCAGCGCCTGAACCACGGCCTGAGCCTTGACGGCAAGGCCTTGAAACCGGCGCAGGTCAGTTGGCAGAACGCGGACCAACTGCGCTTCATCCTGAAGGAAGGCAAGAAGCGCCAGATTCGCCGCATGTGCGAACTGGTTGGCCTGCGGGTGACGGGCTTGAAACGGGTGCGCATCGGGCGCGTGATGCTCGGCGACTTGCCGCTGGGGCAGTGGCGGTATCTGCGGCCGGAAGAAAAGTTCTAAAGATCTTCGCGCCGCAGCATGAAAATCTTGCCTTCGCCGCTTGGGGTGTCGAGCCAGGTGAGCGGTAGTGCGGGGAAGGCGGCTTCGACGATTGCGCGGTTATGGCCGACTTCCACCGCGAGCAGGCCGTTTTTCTTGAGATGGTTTGCCGCCCCGGCCAGAATGCGGCGCACGATGTCCAGACCGTCCTCGCCCGCCGCCAAGGCGTTTTCCGGTTCGTGGCGATATTCGGGCGGCAGTGCACGCATGGCCTCGCCGGTGACGTAGGGCGGGTTGCTCAGGATGAAGTCGTAGCGGCGTTTGCCGAGACCGGCGAACAGGTCGCCTGGCACCAGCTTGATGCGTTGTTGCAGAGCGTAATCGGTGACGTTGCGCTTGGCGACTTCGAGCGCGTCCTTCGAGATGTCGGCGGCGTCGATCTTTGCGTTGGGAAAGGCGTGCGCCATCAGGATGGCAAGGCAGCCCGAGCCGGTGCAGAGATCCAGAGCGCTGTCGATGCTGTAGGGATCTTCGATCCAGGGCGCGAAGCCATCGACCAGCAGATCGGCGAAATACGAGCGGGGAATCAGCACGCGTTCATCGACATAAAAGCGCAGACCGGCCTGCCAGGCTTCGTGCGTCAGATAGGCGGCGGGCACGCGCCGGGCGATGCGCTGCTGCAGCAGTTCGAGCACCGCGAGCCGCTCGTGGCGGGTGAGGCGGGCATCCAGGTAGGGCTCGATGTGCTCCGGGCGGTCGGGCGGCAGGTGCAGCGCGTGCAGCACCAGCCAGGCGGCCTCGTCGTGGGCGTTGTCGCAGCCGTGGCCGAAAAACAGTTTCGCCTCGTTGAAGCGGCTGGCGCCCCAGCGCAGCCAGTCGCGCAGGGTAATCAGGTCATCAAGCATTTCGGACATGGGTTTTCCTGTCATTGGAATGCTGTGATTGTAGCTGTTGCCGGCCTCGCGTTTTCCGCGCGACGCAAAAGACAACATGGTGCTGGCGACCCTGCTGGCGAGCGGCGCGGAATGTCTCGTGACCGGTGGCGAGGACTTACTGGAACTGGCCAGCCACCTGGCCACTGACAATCGCCATGCGGCGCTGGCGCGCCTCTGCACCCGCCGTATCACCCGCCGCCGCCAGCCGGTCACGATCAAACCCCAGCCAGGCCAGCAGGGGGCGACGCCAGCCCTGTTGCGCCGCCGTATCAATGGCAAGGGTGATGCCCAGCGGCGGCAAACGTCCCGCCCGTAGCAAGGCGGCAGCGGCCACCAGTCGCGCAAGGGGATCATCCACTCCCCGCAGGATGGCCAGCGCATCGCCACCCCTTGCCACCGCCTGCTGGGGCGGCGGCAGTTGTCGGGCATCCAGGCCCGTCCAGCGACCCGCAAGATAGGCGGCATACGCCTGCGCGGCAGTGTCGGCATCGCGTGCCAGCGGTTCAAAACCCGCACAATCCCCCGGTTCAAGACTCGCAAAACGCACGGCGCAGGCGGTGAGTTCCACACGCGCCAATTGCGTCGCATCCCCCGTGCGCGCGACTTCACGACGGGCGATCTCCAGTTCATGCGCCGCCACGCGATCACGCCCGGCCAACCATGCGCTGGTGTGCGCACTCAACGCGACATGCGCATTGGCCTGCCAGTCCGGCGCCGCCGGACCACCGGCACAGCCGGCCAGGAGCAGCAAGCAGACCAGGCGCCCGATCATGGCAATTTCAACTCGCGTTCGCGCGCAAACGGCCATTTGCGGTTGACCTCATCGACCAGCATGGAGACGCGCCGCAAACTGGCCTCGACCTCGTTGCGCAGCGTATCCAGGTCTTCGGTCGCCACCCGGGCGTTGACCGCGATCACGCGTGCCTCGTCCAGCGTGGCATCCACCTTCTTCAGGCTGCTGCGCGCATCGCCCAGCAAGCCGTGCAATGCGGCCACTGCCGCCTGCGATTCCGCCAGCACGCCGCCCGCGCCGGACAAATGCGCATCGGCCTGCGCCAATAAGCGGTTGGTGCGCGCGATCGCATCCAGAATCTGCTTGGCGCCGGCCGGGCCAAGCAAACCCGGTAGTGCGCCCTGGGGCCCCTTCAAGGAGCCGGACAGCGTCTGGAGATTGGCGAGGCTGGCATTCAGGGGCGCCTCGGGCGCGGTCATCTGTTTAAGGTTGTCGAGCAGTTCGCGCATCGTGCTGACCAGTTGCGGAATACCGGCCGCCGCGTCGCCAATCAGCACATCGCGCCGTGCCCCATCGGGCAGGGGCGGATCGTCAAGCATGCCGGTGTAGGCGCGCAATCGCGCCCCGCCGACCACGCCGCGTTCGAGCGTAAAGACCGATGAGGCACGTAGCCAACGGGCATCCTTGGTCTGCACATCGACATGGATGTGTGCCTTGCCATCCTCGCCCAGTTCGATACGCGCGACCCGGCCGATGGCAAAACCGGAAAACGTCATGTCCATGCCGACCAACACGCCTTCGGAGTTTTCGGCGAGCAGCACCAGGCGCTGCTTTTCCTCGAACAGGCCGCGTGCCGTCATGACATACAGGGTGAAGCCGCCCAGGAACACCACCAGCAACAGCAGCAGCAGATAGGACTTGGTCGTCGCATGCGGGATGCTGGCGGAGGGGGGGGCGATGTCGGGTGTCGTCATAAGGCATTCAGAAGTGCAGGAGGATGAGGGCGGCGGCCTCGATCAATGCCAGCAGCAGAAAAAGGCGCGCCGTGATGCGCATGTCGCTCCCGACCGCCACGCGCCGGGGCGGATCGAGCACCAGCGTCGCCGGGGCAATCCCGACGGCTGCGGCAAACAAGACAATCTTCAACAGCAGTCCCGGTGCCGTCACCGGGTCGAACACCTGCCCCACCAGCCGGGTAAAACCGGACAAGCCCCAGGGCGTCAGTCCATACACAACCAGATAGCCGACGCAAAGCACCAGCGTGCCGCTGACCAAGGTGAGCAGCACCACGGCAAAGAAATTCCCGATCACGCCAGGCAAGACCTGTTGGTCAAAAACCGCCGGGCGGCACAGATCGACGTCCTGAACGCGCAGGGTGGCCAGGCGGTTGAGCATGGCCATGCCAGATCGCATGGCGACGAACAGGGCGGCCGCCAGCGGAATCAGCTCGACCACCAGCACCCGCACAACCGCTTCCAGCGCCAGGTGCGACAACCCGTAACTCGCCGCCGTCACCGCGACGATATGTGTCGCCACCGCCCCGAAGAGCACCGTCAGCAAGGCATAACCGGGCAAGACCTGCCAGGCCGAAACACACAGGGCCTGGGCCATCGCCCGGCGCACCGGCGTCACATAAGTGGCCGGTGTCAGCGCCGCCAGCAGCGTGGCTGAGGCAAACAACAGGAAGCGCCACTCGCGGAGCAACAAGCGGCGCACGGGCTGATGCATGGGTGGAAGCAGTGCGTGGGACATTGTCAGGGAATCTTAACGTGAAACACGCAATTTGGCGCCGAGTAACCCGATTTACCATCCCGCCCGTGAATGCCCAAAGGCCGCCACCCGCCGTCTTGCCAGCGCCGACTCTTTTAGCGTGAAATACTCCATTTGACGCCGAGTGATCCCGTGAGCGCAGCGAACAAACTTTGACCCCCGCCCGGGGGCGGGGGCTGGGGGTGGGGGGGCCATGGAAAGGGGCTGACTTTCATGTTGCGGGGTGATTTTTCCCGCATCATGAAAGTTAGTTCCGGCATAACGCCCGCTTTGCGGGCATGAGCCTGCTCTGAAACTTCGTTTTCAGGTGAGCAGTGCGCGGAAGGTCTGTTCGTAGATGCGCGCCAACGGCTCGATGTCGGCCAGCGCGACGCATTCGTCGATCTGGTGGATGGTGGCGTTGAGCGGGCCGAATTCGACGACTTCGGGGCAGATGGTGGCGATGAAGCGGCCGTCGGAGGTGCCGCCGGTGGTGGAGAGGGTGGGCGTGATGCCGGTTTCGGCGTGGATGGCGGCGGTGAGCGCCGTGACCAGGCGGCCGGGCGTGGTGAGGAAGGGGCGGCCGCCGAGCGTCCAGTGCAAGTCGTAATCGAGTTGATGACGATCGAGGATCGCATGCACGCGGTTTTGCAAACCCTCAGCGGTGCTGGCGGTGGAAAAGCGGAAGTTGAACAGCACGTCGAGCGTGCCGGGTACGACGTTGGTGACGCCGGTGCCGGCGTGGATGTTGGAGATCTGAAAACTGGTGGGCGGGAAGAACGCGTTGCCCTCGTCCCAGCGGGTCGCCGCGAGCTCGGCCAGCGCGGGGGCGGCGCGGTGGATGGGATTGTTCACCTTTTCGGGATAGGCGACGTGGCCCTGAATGCCCTTGACGACGAGCTTGCCGGACAGCGAGCCGCGCCGGCCGTTCTTGATCATGTCGCCTTGTTGCTTGACCGAGGTGGGTTCGCCGACGATGCAGCAGTCGAGCGCTGCGCCGCGCTGCGCCAGCGTTTCGACTACGCGCACGGTGCCGTCGGTGGCGTCGCCTTCCTCGTCCGAGGTGAGCAGGAAAGCGATTGAGCCTTGGGGTTCCACAGCGGCAAGGAGACGTTCGACGGCGACGACGGCGGCGGCGACCGAGGTTTTCATGTCGGCCGCGCCACGGCCGTAGAGCATGCCGTTTCGCTCGGTCGGCACGAAGGGGTCGGACTGCCATTGCTCGACCGGCCCCGGCGGCACGACATCGGTATGACCGGCGAAGACGATCAATGGTCGCGCCGTGCCGCGCTGCGCCCAGAGATTGCAGACCTGGCCGGTCGGGCCGGTGCTGTCGATGCGTTCGCAGACGAAGCCCAGCGGGGCGAGGCGGGCGGCGAGCAGGTCGAGGCAACCGGCATCTGCGGTGGTGATCGAGCGGCGCGCAATGAGCGCCTTGGCGAGTTCGAGAGTCGGGGTCGGGGTCATTCAGTCCATCTTCATCGTGAATTTGGAGAATGAAGCGCCGGACGCCGAGGTGCTGGCTTCGGCTTCGGCGGGCGCCAGCGGCGTGCGGGGGCCGTCGCCCAATTGTTTGTCGGCGCCGGCGTTGTTGATCAGCCAGTGCAGGTTGTTTGCCGAATCGGCGTTACCGAGGGCTTCTTCGAGCGTGATGACGCCGGATTTGTAGAGCGCGAACAGCGATTGCTCGAAGGTGATCGAGCCGGGCGAAAGGCTTTGTTCCATCGCTTCCTTGATGCCGCCGAGGTCGCCATTTTCGATCAGTTCGCCGACATAACGCGAATTGAGCAGTACTTCCGCTGCAGGGATGCGGGCGCCGTCGGGCCGCTTCACCAGTCGCTGGGAAATGACGCACTTCAGGGTTGCCGCCAAATCGGCGAGGAGCGCCGGACGGGTTTCCAGGGGGTAAAAGCTGATGATGCGGGAAAGTGAGTGATAGCTGTTGTTGGCGTGCAGCGTGGCGAGGCACAGGTGGCCGGTCTGGGCGTAGGCGATGGCCTGGGTCATCGTCTCCTGGTCGCGGATTTCGCCGATGAAGATGCAGTCCGGCGCCTGCCGCAGCGCATTTTTCAGCGCGACATGAAAGTCACGCGTGTCGGCGCCGATCTCGCGCTGGTTGACGATGGACTTCCGGTTTTTGAAGACGAATTCGATCGGTTCTTCGAGCGTCAGGATGTGCCCGCTGCAAGATTCGTTGCGGTGGTCCAGCATGGCGGTGATGGTCGTTGTCTTGCCCGAGCCGGTGGCGCCGACCAGCAGCACCAGGCCGCGTTTTTCCATGATGATGTCGGCCAATACCGGCGGCATGTTGAGCGCCGCCAGCCGCGGAATCTCCGTCGGGATGTAGCGCACGACGAAGGCCGGCGTGCCTTTCTGGCGCATTGCCGAAATGCGGAAGTTGCCGACGCCCGGCAGGGCATAACCCACATTCAGTTCCAGCGTTTCCGCGAATTCGCGCAACTGGAGATCCGTGAGAACCTCCTGCAGCAGGCCCATGATGGTGGCGGCATCCATGATCTGCTGGTTGACGGCGACGGCCACGCCATTGATCTTGATGTTGATTGGCGCGTCGACCGAAACGAAGATGTCCGAGGCCTTTTTATCGGCCATCAACTGGAAGAGCCGCTGCATCGAGCCCATGGCGGCTCAGTCTCTGAGTAGTTCGTTGATGCTGGTTTTGGAGCGGGTCTGCGCATCGACCTGCTTGACGATCACCGCGCAGTAGAGGCTGTAGCTGCCATCCTTCGACGGCAGGCTGCCGGAGACCACCACCGAGCCGGCCGGCACGCGGCCGTAGATCACTTCGCCGGTGGCGCGGTTGAAAATCTTGGTGCTCTGGCCGATGAACACGCCCATCGAGATGACGCAGTTGTCCTCGACGATAACGCCTTCGACGACCTCGGAACGCGCGCCGATGAAGCAGTTGTCGCCGATGATGGTCGGGTTGGCCTGCATGGGTTCGAGCACGCCGCCGATGCCGACGCCGCCGCTCAAATGCACATGCTTGCCAATCTGCGCGCAGGAGCCGACGGTGACCCAGGTATCGACCATCGTGCCCT
>JAUXNZ010000169.1 GCA_030682595.1 Rhodocyclaceae bacterium
TCGGGGTGTCGTCGATGATCTCCGCAAGGACCCGCTTCTCGACATGCAATAGCACCACGTTGGTCAGCGCGCTGGCGCACATCGGGTAAGGACTATCGAGAAACAGCGCCGCCTCGCCGCAGGTTTGTCCGGCGCCAAGGATTTCCACGACCTTCTCCTCGCCGCCGGGCGAACAACAGGACTCCTTGAGCTTGCCCGACACGACGACAACCAAACCGGTCGGACGCGCACCCTTTTGCAGGACCACGGCCCCCCGCGGATAGCGACATTCCTGCGTCGCGGCGGCCACCCGCGCACGCGCTGGCGCCGGCAAATCTCCAAATAACGGGGTGCGCTTGAGCAGGGTGGCGAGGTGGCTTTCCATGTGGGCGCATTGTAGGCGAGAGCCGAAGCACAAAGTCCTAGTAATTTTGTCGGGAACTTGTTAGACTATTGGCACTCTCACTAACCGAGTGCTAAAATCCGTTTCGAGGAGGCTTTCGACATGACCCACGCTTTGACTCTGGCCCAATTCAACAATTTCCCCCTCCCTTCCCCCACCGGCAGTATCGAGGCCTACATTCAGGCAGCGAATCGGGTGCCCTTGTTGACTGCCGAGGAGGAGCGGTTGCTCTCCTCCCGTTTGCGCGATGAAGGCGACCGCGAGGCGGCGCGCATGTTGGTCATGTCTCATCTGCGACTGGTGATTGCGGTGGCGCGCGGTTATCTGGGCTATGGCCTGCCGCATGCCGATCTGATCCAGGAAGGCAGCATCGGCCTGATGAAAGCCGTCAAGCGTTTCGATCCGGAGCGCGGCGTACGCCTCGTTTCCTTCGCACTGCACTGGATCAAGGCCGAAATCCACGAATACATCCTGAAGAACTGGCGCCTGGTGAAGCTCGCCACCACCAAGGCGCAGCGCAAGCTGTTCTTCAACCTGCGCAGCATGAAAGCCGCGCTGTCCCAGGAAGCCCATGCCGAGCACGGCTTCGCCAGCCTGAGCCCCGCTGAAGTGGCCACCGTCGCCCGCCAGTTGGGCGTCAAGCCCGCCGAAGTGGTGGAGATGGAGACCCGCATGGGCGGCATGGACATCTCGCTCGAGCCGCTCTCGGACGACGATGAAGACCATTACGCACCGGCCGCCTATCTGGCCGCCGACATCAGCGTCGAACCCTCGATGCAGTTGGAGCGCAAGGAGCGTGACCGCCTGCACGACACCGGGATCGAAGCCGCGCTCGCCGAACTGGACGACCGCAGCCGCACCATTGTCCAGCGACGCTGGCTGATGGATGACGATGAATCTGGCGCCACGCTCCATGAACTCGCCGCCGAATACGGCGTTTCCGCCGAGCGCATCCGCCAGATCGAAGCCAAGGCGATGCAGAAAATGAAGGGCGTGCTGGCGGCGCGGATGTAATCAGTTTTCGGCCAGTAGCTTATTCAGATCCGCGGCTATCCGCTCCGGTGCTTCGCCGTAGCGGATCAACAACCGCAGGCGACCTTGCGGATCGTAGGCGTAGCCGGTGGCGCTGTGGTCGAGGCTATAGTCCAGCGCCGATTTCCCCTGAACCTTGCTGTAGGTCACCCGGAATTCCCGCGCAACTTCGCGGGTGTTCGCGACGTCGCCGTAAAGGCCCAGAAAGCGGCTGTCGAACCAGGGCACGTAGGCGGCCAGCACTTCCTGAGTATCGCGTTCCGGGTCCAGCGTGACAAACAGCACCTGCACCCGGTCGGCCGCCGGGCCAAGCAGGCGCATGGTCTCCTGCAAGGTCACCAGCGTGGTCGGACAGATGTCCGGGCACTGGGCGTAACCAAAGAAAACCACCACGGCTTTGCCAGCAAAGTCGGCGCCGGGCAGCCCCAAGCCGACGCCAGCCCCCCGTGGGGGCAGCGAGCCGGGGTTGCGAGCGTGGGGGCCAACAAAGTCGGCGCTGGCGAGACGGCGCCCGTTGTGGTCGGTGAGGGCAGCGAGGGCAGACAGGCGGGCAAATTTCGCGCCGCTGATGTCGGTGGAGTGAAAGGCGGGCTCATTTGACCGGCTGCAACCGGAGAGATGCAGGGTAACCACTACCACACCGATGGCCAGCAACACGGCAGCGACACGGAACATCAGTTTACGCACGCCGGGCTTCACCCGTCCGCCGACTGATTGGGTGCCACGCCCACCGAGCAGGCTGGCCACCACAATCAGCAGCAACAGGATGATGACGATCTTGATGAACATGGCGCGCTAGCGCGCGGCGAGCGCCGCCAGCAATTTGCCGTGGATGCCGCCGAACCCGCCGTTGCTCATCACCAGCACATGGTCGCCCGGCGCAGCGGCGGTAACGATCCGCGCCACCAGATCGGTCAGGTCGTCAGTCACCACAGCCTTGCCACCGATGGGAGCCAGGGCGGCGGCGGCATCCCAGCCCAGATTGGCGCTGTAACAGAACACCCCGTCGGCCGCCGCGAGACTGCCGGGCAGGGCGTCTTTCATGGCGCCGAGTTTCATGGTGTTGGAGCGTGGCTCCAGCACGGCGAGGATGCGCGACGCACCCACCTTGCCGCGCAAACCGGCCAAAGTGGTGGCAATTGCCGTCGGGTGATGGGCGAAGTCGTCATAGACCGTCACCCCATTTACCGTGCCGCGCACTTCGAGCCGACGTCTGACGCTTTCAAATCGAGTCAGCGCAGCGAGTCCATGAGCCAGCGGGACGCCGGCATGACGTGCGGCCAGAAGGGCAGCCAGCGCGTTGTTACGATTGTGTTCGCCGGAGAGCAGCCAACTGATGGCGCCCATTTCCCGCGCTCCCTGCCAGATCACCAGCCGGCCGCTCGCGTCATCGCCCGTGGCATGCCAGCCGGACATTTCATTGAAGCGCTCGACCGGCGTCCAGCAGCCACGCGTCAATACGCTTTCGAGCGCCGCTTCTGCGGCATTCGTCACCACCAGGCCATTCCCCGGGATTGTGCGCACAAAATGGTGAAATTGCGTCTCGATGGCTGCTAGATCGACGAAGATATCCGCGTGATCAAATTCGAGGTTATTCAGGATGGCCGTGCGCGGATGGTAATGGACGAACTTGGAGCGTTTGTCGCAAAAAGCCGTGTCGTACTCATCAGCTTCGACGACGAAGAATGATGATTCGCTGAAATTAGCCGATTTTTTGAAGTTCTGCGGCACCCCGCCGATCAAGAATCCCGGCTGCAGTCCGGCATCTTCGAGTATCCACGCCAGCATGGCTGCCGTCGTCGTCTTGCCATGGGTGCCGGCCACCGCCAAAACCCATTTCTTCTGCAAAATATTCTCGGCCAGCCACTGCGGCCCCGATACATAGGGCAGGCCGCGCGCCAGAATTGCTTCCAGCAGCGGATTGCCGCGCGACACGGCATTGCCGATGACCCACAGATCGGCATTCAACGCCACCTGGTCGGCACCGAAGTCTTCGACCAGGTCGATGCCCTCGGCCGCCAGTTGGGTGCTCATCGGCGGATACACGTTGGCATCGCAACCGGTGACCCGATGACCGGCGGCGCGCGCGATCAGCGCGATACCGCCCATGAAGGTGCCGCAGATGCCGAGAATGTGGATGTGCATGGGTGAAAATCGGTTACGGGTAGAATGGCCGCGTATTCTACGGGAGCAGGTTCCATGTCACGCCGCAACCATTCTCCACGCATCCCGAACCCAGGCGCACCCGCTTTGCGCTCCGAGCTGGTCCATGCCGCCGCACGGATGATCGCCGAAGACGGCGCGGACTACGGTTTTGCCAAAAAGAAGGCGCTGCGCCAACTGGGCTTGCCAGACGGTTTTCCGCTGCCGGGCAATGCCGAGATCGAAGCCGCCGTGCGCGCGTATCAGGCGATTTATCAGGAGGACGAGCAGGCCGAGCGGCTCGCCTTCCTGCGCGGCGCGGCCATCGACATGATGCACCGCCTGACGCGGTTTTCTCCCTACCTGACCGGTTCGGTGCTTGAGGGCACCGCCGGGCGCCATGCGCGCATTGACCTCCTGCTCTTTCCCGACAGCGCGAAGGAACTGGAAATCTTCCTGCTCGACCAGGGCATCCCTTTCCACCACGGCAACCCCCGAAACGAGCGCGTCGAAGCGGTTTTCGTGATTGACGACGAAAACCGGCCAGCCAACCTGATCGTGCTCCCGCCACGCGACGAACGGGTAGCCCAGAAGGGCCACGACGGCCGCGTCAGAACGCGTGCCCGGGTCGAAGCGGTCGAGGCATTGTGCATTCCGGCAGGGCAAAGTTGCCAAGCGTGAGTCTTTGGCTATAATTTCCCCATCTGGACAACTTGCCATCATTTGCGGCAAACTTGTCGTTATGTCGAACTCAAAACGAGCCGAATGCGAAGTTTCAGCGTAGGCTCATGTGTGCGGAGCGAACGTTATGCCCGAACCAAAAAGCAAAAAGTCATCCGCCAAAAGGGGTAGTGGCGCAGGCCGAAATGCCCGTATTCTCGTCCTGCACGGCCCCAATCTGAATCTGCTCGGCACGCGCGAGCCTGAAGTTTATGGGCGCACCACCCTGGCCGACATCCACACCATGATGGAAGCGCGCGCCAGAGCCATGGGCGTGCAGATCGAAAGCTTCCAGAGCAACAGCGAGGGCGGGCTGATCGACCGCGTGCAGGCCGCCGGCGCCGAAGGCATCGAATTCATCATCATCAACCCGGGTGGCTACACCCACACCAGTGTTGCCTTGCGCGATGCGCTGGCCGCGGTCGCCATTCCCTTCGTCGAGGTGCATCTGTCCAACATTTTCGCCCGCGAAGCGTTCCGACATCACTCCCATTTTTCGGCCATCGCCGTCGGCGTGATCTGCGGCCTGGGTGCGCAGGGTTATGCCCTCGCGCTCGAAGCCGCGCTGGCGCGCATCCGGCAATAACTCTCAACCGCCCGGCGGCGTCATCCGCGCTCGCACCTGGGGCATCACAAAAACGCCCGTCATCCGCGGGTCAGGAGGCTAAATGGATCTCAGAAAACTGAAAACCTTGATCGACCTGGTACAGAATTCCGGCATTTCGGAACTGGAAATCAGCGAGGGAGAGGAAAAAATCCGCATCGCCAAGCACGCTGCCCCCGCCCCGACCACCACCATGGTCAGCATGCCGATGGGCATGCATCCGCAAATGATGGATAGTGCCGCCCAGGCTTCCCCTGCAGCAGCGGGAGCCGCCGTCGCGCCTGCCGTGCCCGCCGTACCCGAGGGCCATGTGATGAAATCGCCGATGGTCGGCTCTTTCTACCGCTCCAGCAGTCCGGGCGCCGCGCCCCTGGTCGAAGTCGGCACGGCCGTCAAGAAGGGCGACACCCTGTGCATCATCGAGGCCATGAAACTGATGAACGAGATCGAGGCCGATGCCGATGGCGTCATCAAGGCCGTCCTGGTTGAGAATGGCCAGGCCGTCGAATTTGATCAACCACTGTTCATCATCGTTTAATGGCAATGTTTGAAAAAATTCTGATCGCCAACCGCGGGGAAATCGCCCTGAGGATTCTGCGCGCCTGCCGCGAACTGGGCATTCGCACGGTTGCCGTTCATTCGGTGGCCGACGCCGAGGCCAAATACGTCAAGCTCGCCGATGAGTCGGTCTGCATCGGCCCCGCGCCGTCCGCCCAGAGCTATCTCAATATTCCGGCGATTATTTCGGCGGCCGAAGTCACCGATGCCGAGGCGATTCATCCGGGCTACGGCTTCCTCTCGGAAAACGCCGACTTCGCCGAACGCGTCGAAAAATCGGGTTTTGTCTTCATCGGCCCACGCCCGGAAACCATCCGGCTGATGGGCGACAAGGTCTCGGCCAAGAACGCCATGAAGGCAGCCGCCGTGCCCTGCGTACCTGGTTCTGAAGGCGCGTTGCCTGAAGATAACAAGGAGATCGCGAAAATTGCGCGCACGATCGGCTATCCGGTGATTATCAAGGCGGCCGGCGGCGGTGGCGGACGCGGCATGCGTGTGGTGCATACCGAAGCGGCGCTGATCAATGCCGTGACCATGACGCGCAGCGAGGCCGGGGCGGCCTTCGGCAATCCCATGGTTTACATGGAAAAATTTCTGGAAAACCCCCGCCACATCGAAATCCAGGTATTGGCCGACAGCTTCAAGAATGCGGTGTGGCTCGGCGAACGCGACTGCTCGATGCAGCGCCGCCACCAGAAGGTGATCGAGGAGGCGCCCGCGCCGGAAGTGAATCGTCGCCTGATCACGCGCATCGGCGAACGCTGCGCCGAAGCCTGCAAGAAAATCGGCTATCGCGGCGTCGGAACCTTCGAATTTCTCTATGAAAACAACGAGTTTTACTTCATCGAAATGAATACGCGCTTGCAGGTCGAGCACCCGGTGACCGAGCTGACCTCGGGTATCGACATCGTGCAGGCGCAAATTCGCGTTGCCGCCGGCGAAAAACTCTGGCTCCGCCAGCGTGACATCGAACCCAAGGGACACGCCATCGAATGCCGCATCAACGCCGAAGACCCCTTCAAGTTCACTCCATCTCCCGGCAAAATTACCAATTGGCACCCGCCGGGCGGCCCCGGCATCCGGGTCGATTCGCATGTTTACACGGGTTATACGGTACCGCCCCATTACGACTCGATGATCGGCAAGCTGATCGCCTACGGCGATACCCGCGAGCAGGCCATCCGCCGCATGCGCATCGCCCTGTCGGAAATGATGGTCGACGGCATCAAGACCAACATCCCGCTGCATCAGGACCTGATGCTCGACGAGCGCTTCATGAAGGGCGGCACCAACATCCACTACCTCGAAGAAAAACTCGCCGCGCGCGAGGAAAGCAACCGGAAGTAACCCGGATGTGGGTATCGGTCACACTCGAAGCCGATGCCGCGCATGCCGAGGCGTTTTCGGACGCACTTCTGGCGGCGGGCGCGATTTCGGTCAGTGTCGAGGATGCCCAGGCGGGCACCGAACTCGAAACACCGCAGTTCGGCGAACCCGGCTCGCCCACGACGCCCCTTTGGGAGATCAGCCGGGTCGTCGCGCTGTTCGATCCGGCCGATGACCTCTCCGCCCGCATTACTGCCGTCCTGCGTGATGCCGGCATCGAAAAC
>JAUXNZ010000247.1 GCA_030682595.1 Rhodocyclaceae bacterium
GCTATGCCGCTGGATGTCGATCAGCGTGTCGATGGCGGCGCGGTAGAGCGGATCGGCGTCGCGGTTCTCGAGCGCGGCGAGATAGGTGGTCGCGCCGAGGTCCGAGATCAGCAGAAAACCGCGTTCCCGATCCTGTGCCAGCACATCCGGCACCTGGGCGCCGGCGGCATGGAACAACTGCTGCACATGCAGCCATGGCTGCACGTCTTCGTGCGGCGGTGGCGCGTCCATGACGATCAAGGTTTCGCCAGCGGCCGCAGCACCGTCAAATCTGACGCGCAGATAGCTGCGAAAGCTGGCGTCATTCGATGCGGGCGCCAGGGTAAAGGCTTGCTCGGGAAACTGCGCCGTCAGCCAGTCATGAATTTGCTCGATCCGCGCCACGTAAGGAATTCCGGTCAAATGATAGAATTGCACATTTTAACATTGGCTTGACTGGCGCCCCGGCGCGCGGCACGGACAAAACGACGGCAACGATGTTATTGGCATGGCTTCGGCGGGCGGGGATTGCAGCGGGCTGGCTGGCGTTTGCCAGCGCCGGCGGTTTTGCCGTGGCCGCCGAAAACCTGCCGGCCCTGCGGGTTGATCCTTCACTGCTGGGCGCCGCCGCCCCGGCCCGCCTGCTGGCGGAGCGTCCGCCCGAAGTGGCCGAGCGCGCGGCATTGGCGCCGCTGTATTCCGCCCATGCCGCGGCAGGGATCATGTCCGGCTTCACCGTCAAGTCGGTGCCGCCGGTCGACAAAAAAACCGCGCCAACGCATGTCAGGGCGCGCAACATCAGCGGTGTCAGCGAAGTCGAGATCATCGCCACAGGCGATGCCGAGGTGCAGCGCGGGGACGACATCCTGCGTGCCGACCGCATCATTTACCGGCAGGACGACGACGAGGTGGAGGCCAGCGGTGCGGTGCGCCTGACCAGCCCGGATTCCATCATTACCGGTCCGCGCCTGCGCATGAAAATGGTGGACAGTACCGGTGAATTCGAAGCCCCCGTTTACACCATCAGAACTCAGCCGAAAGAGGTGCCGGAAGTCGCGCTGACCATGGGCGGTTTGCCGGCGGTCGGCCCCGATGGCCAGGTCTTCGCGACGACCGGCAAAATGTTGGCGCGCCAGCCCGTGACGGCGAGTGGTTCCGCTACGCGCCTGGAATTTCGCGGCGAAGACCAGTATCACCTGAAGCAGGCCAGCTACAGCACTTGCAAGCCGGGCGAGCGCGACTGGGAGATGGTTGTTGACACACTCGATCTCGACTACACCACCGCGACCGGCACGGCACGCCATGCCACGGTGCGTTTCAAGGACGTGCCCTTGATCTACACCCCCTGGATCAGTTTCCCGCTCGACAACGCCAGAAAGAGCGGTCTCCTGACCCCGACGATCGGCACGACCAGCAAGAGCGGCCTCGAAGTGACGGCGCCGTGGTACTGGAACATCGCGCCCAACATGGATGCAACCATTGCGCCCCGCCTGCTGTCGCGGCGCGGCCTGCAACTCAATACCGAGTTTCGTTATCTCGATTACACCTACAGCGGCCAGGCGCGCGTCGAATATCTGCCGGGCGACAAACTGGCCAACCGCGATCGTTACGGCTACGCGCTGTTGCACAATCAAACGCTGGGTCATGGGTTTGCGACGAGCCTCAACCTCAACGGCGTTTCCGACGACAATTATTTCAGCGACCTGTCGACGCGCGTGGCGGCGGTATCGCAGGGCAACCTGCTGCGCCAGGGCGTGCTGACTTACGGCGGCCCCTGGTACAGCGCCGCATTGAATGTGCAAACCTATCAGACCCTGGCGGATCTGCCTTCGCCGTATCGCCGCCTGCCTCAGTTGACGGGAACGGCCAATCGCTACGATCTGCCGCTGGGCCTGACGTTCAACCTGAATGCGGAGTACGTGAACTTCGACCATCCGACGGAGTTGCTCGGCAAGCGCACCACGCTCTACCCGCAACTTTCGCTGCCGCTGACCACCGCGGCGTTCTGGTTGACGCCGAAGGTTGGCGTTCACTCCACCCATTATCAGTTGAGCGGGCAGGAGCGCCTGGCCGCGACGGACTACCGCAAAACCGTGCCGCTGCAGCAAAGCCGTGCGCTGCCGATCTACAGCGTCGATGGCGGCTTTGTCCTGGAGCGCACGCTCGATGCCGGCTGGTTCGACCGCCCGCTGCTGCAGACGCTCGAACCGCGCGCCTTCTATCTGTATGTGCCGACCCGCGATCAGAGCACTTTGCCCGTCTTTGACACCGGCATCGCCAGCTTCAGCCATTCCCAGATGTTTGCCGAGAATCGCTATGCCGGCGGCGACCGCATCGCCAACGCCAATCAGCTCACGCTGGCCTTGACGTCGCGCCTGCTTGATCCGGCTTCCGGAGCGGAACTCCTGCGCGCCACGCTCGGCCAGCTCCATTACTTCACGCAGCAGGCGGTAACCCTGCCGGGCGAGACGGCGCGCAACGAACGTTCGGCGGACATCCTCGCGGCGCTGTCCGGCCAGGTGCTGCCCAAAACCTATGCCGATTTCGGCTGGCAATACAATCCGCGCGACAAGCTGACCGAGCGACTGCTGCTGGGCGGCCGTTATCATCCGGCCCCCGGGCAGATCTTCAACGCGGGCTACCGCTACGCGCGCGACCTGCTCGGCCAGATTGACGTGTCCGCCCAATGGCCGCTCGCCAAGGTGCTGGGCCCCGGCTGGCACGGCGTGGGCCGCTACAACTATTCGACCAAGGAAAAGCGCGTCATCGAAACCATTGGCGGTCTTGAATACAATGCCGGTTGCTGGATCGGGCGTTTCGTCGTGCAACGGCTGGCGACGATCGCCGACAAGCCGACCACCGCCCTGTTCTTCCAGCTGGAGCTCAACGATTTCTCGCGCATCGGGTCCAACCCGCTGGAACTCCTGCGGCGCAACATCCCCGGCTATGGCGTCATCAATCAACCCACCGCCGATCCGGTATTCGCCGCCCAATAAATTCGCTGCCCAATCATGCCGACAATGAAACTCCTACCGATTTTCCTGTTCTGCCTGTCCCTCCTGCCGCAGGCTGCCCTTGCCCAGGCGCGAAAGCCCGCTGCCGCCGTTGCCATTGACCGGGTGATTGCCGTCGTCAATGACGAAGCGATTACCCAGCACGAGTTGCGGGATCGCCTGTTGCTGGTCGAGCGTCAGCTGCGGCAGCGCGGCACGGCACTGCCGCCGCGCGATGTGCTCGAAAAGCAATTGCTGGAACGCCTGATTGTCGATCGTCTGCAAAAACAGTTTGCCAATGAAACGGGCCTGCGGATTCCCGATGCCGAACTCGACGTCGCGCTGCGCCGGATCGCCGAAAACAACCGCATGTCGCTGGCCGACTTTCGTGGCGCGCTCGAGCGGGACGGCGTCGAATGGCGACGTTTCCGGGAAGAAATCCGCGACGAGATGATCATCAGTCGGCTGCGTGACCGCGAAGTGGAAAGCCGCATCGTCGTGTCCGATGGCGAAATCGACAACTATCTCGCCCACCCCGGGCAGGCCGACCAGGCGGCGCTGGTCGCGCTCGGTCACATCATTGTGCGCGTGCCGGAGAAGGCCGACCCCGGCAAGCTGGCGCAGTTGCGCGCGCGCGCCGAGGACGCCCTGGCGCGCATCAAGGGCGGACAGGATTTCGGCCAGGTGGCCGCCAGTTATTCCGAGGCCGCCGATGCCCTGTCCGGCGGCCTGCTGGAACCGCGTCCGGCGGATCGGCTGCCGACCCTCTATGCCGAGGCGATTGCCGGCCTGCAGCCGGGCGAGGTGAGTGGAATCCTGCGCTCGCCGGCGGGTTTCCATATCGTCAAGCTGTTTGAGCGGCGCGGCGGCAGCGCGGTCGGCGCGACGATCCGCCAGACGCGCGCCCGGCATATCCTGCTCAAGGTGAATGAGCTGGTGGCGTCCGAAGAAGCGCGCCACAAGCTGGTCGGCCTCAAGGAGCGGCTGGATAATGGCGCCGATTTCGCCGAACTCGCGCGCCTCTATTCCAACGACCTGTCGGCGGCCAAGGGCGGCGATCTGGGCTGGCTGTATCAGGGCGATACCGTGCCCGATTTCGAGCGGGCGATGGACGCACTCAAGATCGGCGAGACCAGCGCACCCGTCCAATCGCCCTTCGGCTGGCACCTGATCCAGGTGCAAGAACGCAAGAACGCCGCGGCCGGTGACGAGCGCAAGCGCCTGATGGCGAGGCAGGCACTGAAGGAGCGCAAGTCCGACGAGGCTTACGAAGACTGGTTGCGGCAACTGCGCGATCGCGCCTATGTCGAGTATCGACTTGAAGAGCGCTGAACTTCCGGTCATTGCGGTAACGTCGGGCGAACCGGCTGGCATCGGCCCGGAGCTTTGCCTGTCATTGGTCGCGCGCGAATTTCCGGCGCGTCTCGTTGTGCTGGGCGATAAGGCGCTGATCGAGGAACGCGCACGGATGCTCGGCCGCGCTCTTGCCGGACTGGAAATATTGCACGTGCCGCTTGCCGCATCGAGCGTACCGGGAAAGCTGGATGTCAGGAACGCCCCCTATGTCTTGGCGCTGCTCGATCGAGCGCTGAAAGGATGCGTTTCCGGCGAATATGCCGCGCTGGTCACCGCGCCGGTGCACAAGGGCGTCATCAACGATGCCGGCATGGCGTTCACCGGCCATACCGAATATCTGGCGGAAAAAACCGCCACGCCGCGCGTCGTCATGATGCTCGCTGGAGCGGGTCTGCGTGTCGCGCTGGCGACGACCCACTTGCCGTTGAAAGACGTTGCCGCCGCGCTCACGCCGGGCGAACTGGAAACCACGCTACGCATCCTGCACGCCGACCTGCGCGGCAAGTTCGGTTTCGACAATCCCCGGATCCTGGTTGCCGGCCTCAACCCGCATGCTGGTGAGGGCGGCCACATGGGGCGCGAAGAGATCGAGGTGATCACGCCGGTGCTCGACAAACTGCGGCAGGAAGGCATGGACCTGGTCGGTCCGCTGCCGGCCGATACGCTGTTTACCAGGAACGTTCTGGCGGGTGCGCATGCGCAACTGGCGATGTACCACGACCAGGGGCTGGCGGTGCTCAAGTATGCCGCCTTCGATGAGGGCATCAACGTGACGCTCGGCCTGCCGATCATCCGCACTTCGGTCGACCATGGCACCGCGCTCGATCTGGCCGGCACCGGCCGGGCTTCGCCTGCCAGCCTGTTCGCGGCCGTCGAAGCGGCGATCGACATGGCGCGGCGCAAGGCCGCATGAGCGTGCAGGGGCATCAAGCGCGCAAGCGCTTTGGCCAGAACTTCCTTGTCTCGCCGGGCGTCATCCGCAAGATCGTCGACGCCGTTGCACCGCGCGCGGGTGATACCGTCGTCGAGATCGGCCCCGGCCTCGGCGCGCTTACCGAACCGTTGCTGGAGCGCCTTGACCATCTGCACGTCGTCGAGATCGACCGCGACCTGATCGTGCGCCTGCGCGAGCGCTTTCCGCCGGAACGGCTGACGATCCACGCGGGCGACGCACTCAAATTCAATTTCGGCGCGCTTAAGGCTGACGGGCCACTGAAAATTATCGGCAACCTGCCCTACAATATTTCCAGTCCGCTGCTGTTCCATCTCGCCGACTATGCGGATCGCGTCGCCGAGATGCACTTCATGCTGCAAAAGGAAGTGGTGGATCGCATGGTGGCGGCACCGGGCGGCGACTATGGCCGGCTGTCGGTGATGCTGCAATATCGCTACAGCATGGAGCGACTGTTCATCGTGCCGCCAGGTTCGTTCAACCCGGCGCCGAAAGTCGATTCGGCGGTGGTGCGCATGCTGCCGCTGAAAATGAACTGTTCCGGCGGGACGACGCCGGAAGTCGGTGCTGGCGAGACGGCGACCGATCTCGCGCTGTTTGCGCGTCTGGTGCAGGCGGCCTTCTCCCAGCGCCGCAAGATGCTGAGGAATACGCTCAAGGAATTCGGCGGGGAAAGCCTGCTGGAAGCGCAGGGCATTGCGCCGACGGCGCGTGCGGAAACTTTGTCTGTTGCCGACTATGTGCGTCTTGCCAATGCGCTGGCCGCGCGGTTGGAAACAAAATAATCCCCGGGGGAGGCGATTCCCCGGGGTTATTTTTCGTGACGCTCAGTCCGCCTGCTTGCGCAGAAAAGCCGGAATATCGTACTTGTCCATGCCGGTATCGGACATGGCCTGGGCGCGGCTGTCGCGACTGCCGCGATTGCTGACGAACATCCCTTCCAGGTCGAGGCTTCCCGTCGTTCCCGCGGTGGCCATCGACACGCCCGTGCCGAGCGGCAGGTTGTCGGTGCCGGTGCGTAGCCCAACGCCTTCGTTGATGTAAGTCTTCAGTTCCGGCTTGCGGCGCGCCAGCGCGGCCGAGCCGAGGCCGGTCGCGACGACGGTGACGCGCAACTG
>JAUXNZ010000253.1 GCA_030682595.1 Rhodocyclaceae bacterium
GCCGGCATGTCGGAAACATAGCCTGGCGGAGCATGGGGCGGCACCATGCCCAGCTTGGTGATTGCCACCAGTTGCTCCATCGGATGATGCCAGGTATGGCCGCTCGCGTCGTGCGGCGGTGCTGGCAGCTTGCCGTCGGGGCGACGCGTGTTCCATGCCGGCTGTCCTTCCAGTCTGGTCCCGTGACAAGTCGCACATTCGGCCTTGTAGATCGCCTCGCCTTCCATCACGGCTAACTGGTCGGACCCGCCGCCACCACCGCATCCGGCAAGCGACGTCATCAGCAGCGCCGCCCGCCTCCATTTCATTGTCATCACAGTTTCATTCCTTGCCCATCTTCTGCGGGTTTGACACCGCGCTACGGGGTTCGGGGGGGTGTTGTTGCCGCTTGGCCTTTTTGGTGTCGAGCACGATCTTGGCGGCGGCAACCAGATTCACCAGCACCACGGCAATCGCTGGCCAGAAGGGCAGTTCGTGACCCGACTTCGCCCCATAGGCGAGCAGCCCGCCGAGCATGAGCCCGCCGATCAGTAGCACGATGACACTGCCTTTGATGAAGCCATCCTGTCTGAAAATCAAAGCCGAATCCTCCATTGGGTACGGGTTGGTCCGCGGTTGCTGCCGGGCTACGGCCGGATTCTAAACGGTGCTCGGCGACCCATTGTCCTTTTGTCCTTTGATCTGTCATCAAGGGGAACCGTGGCCCCATCTCTGTTTTCTTCAAAGGCTGGTTTTGAATTCAGTTTTTGCCTGATTTAAACCGCCACGAAACCTGCTGACCGGGCGACGGGGCCGTCCGGCCGCCGGCATCATCCCGGCCCGGAATCTTCTTCCCGGTCTGCCAAAGGCTTGACCGCTGTCTCGGCCGTTTCCTTGGCGATGGTCAGCTGCAGTTCGCAGTATTCGTTCTGCGTATCGACCGGCGTGGGATCATCGGCGCAACTGCAGCCGGCAATGATGCCGGAAAAGAATACGCCCACCCTGGCATGGATGAAGCCAGAATCGTCACTGACGCCAAGGACCATCACGCTGACTGCGTCATCCAGGGCATGGCTGCTGGATGACAGACACTGCTGCAGCGGCAATTGGCCGCTTGGCAACTGCTCGATCTCAAGCTTGAGCGTCGCGCGGAAGCCGGGCTGGTTCCACGCCTTCACGGATTTTGGCAGATGCATCATTTTCGACTCATCAGGCAAATTGAGTAAATCCGGGGCAGACCGCGGCTTTCCTGTCGTAACCCCTATTTGTCATTTGCCTTCGCTCCGGTTGATGGGTATCTCGATGCCGCCAAACAAACTATGCGAAAGAAATAACCCCGTCCGGAATATTCATTGCAGACTCCCGAGATAAACACCCAAGGCGCGCCTCTCGCTGTCATTCAGGCCTGCCGCAATAACGTTCATGACGCTTCCGTCGTTGGTGCGCTCCCGAGTGGCGAACTTCATCAGTTGGTCTTCGATATACGAAGGCAGTTGGCCAGCCAGGCGCGGGAGTTCGGTGGTGCCATGAGCATCATTGCCGTGACAAGCGACACAGGCGGGAACCCCGGCAACCGGGAGGCCTTCGAAATAGACTTTCTTGCCCAGCTCTGCCTCTACAGCATTGCGCACCGGTCTCGACTGTGGCGGGCTTTTTGAGAAGTATTCGGCAAGTTGCGAGATATCGCGATCACTCAGATCTCTTGTCAACCCCGTCATGGCTTCGCTGGTGCGGCGGCCATCCCGAAAATCCCTCAACTGCTTTTCGAGATACGCAACATTTTGCGCTGCCAGGCGCGGGTAGGTTCTGCTTCCCCGCTCACCTTCGGGTCCATGGCACAGCATGCAGCGGGATTCAATGATTTCAAGTGCGCGCCGGGAAGGTTCGGCTCCCAGCAGAAATGACGGGAAGGAGATAACGAATAACACCGTACTTGAGACTATCGCGTTCTTCAGTTTCATATTTCTTCCAATTCAATTACAGAACGATTGGGCGTGCGCGAAAAAGTCGGCGCTGGCGAGACGGCGTCAGGTGAATTCGCTCAGCACCCCGCGGTGCATTTCCCGGTGGCGTCGAACTCCATCGTCTTGCCCGAGAGCGGGACGTGCACCGGCACCTTGACTGCCTTCATGAAGGCTTCCGTCTTGCTGCCCGGGCGTACCTTGCCGCCCACGGTGCCGACTTCGTTGGCGTGCGAGGCAATTACCGCCGCCGGCTTGACGAGATCGTTGATCACGTAGGTGGCCTCGACCGGACCGGTCGTGAAGCCGCCGCCGATGTTCATGACGGCAAGCTTGGCGTTGTAGTGATTGCGCACCACCAGTTCCTGGTCGGCGGTGATGCCGGTGTCGCCGGAGAGGTAGGCCACCAGCCCGTTGCTGAAGTGGACGACGAAACCGGTCGCCGGGCCCACGTTGCCGGCGATGCCCGCCTCCTTCATCGCCTTGCCGACGACGCCGCCGAAGTAATCGGGATCGAGGCCGTTGCTGTGCAGCGCGGCAACCGTGGCGATGCGCACGCCGCCGAGGGTGACGCTGCCGCCAAAGCGGGTGAGGATCGAGTTGGTGGGATCGCCGTCGTTCGCCTTGAGCTTGGCCGCAAAGAAGGGCGGCATCTCGCTACCGCTCACGATCTTCGACTTCTTGGCCAGTGCGATGTTCACGACGTTGGAGTTGGGCATTGCCGAAACCGAAGTGTCGGGCTTGTCGCAGCTGCCCGCGTTCGGTTCCTTGTTGTGCGCGTTGCCGACATGGTCGCCGTGCATGTGGCTGATGAGGATGACGTCGATCTTGCCGAGCCGCGGATCAGTGCCACCGGCAACGGTACGGCCGGGATCGTAGAGGATGCGCGTGCCATTCGGATCTTCGAAGACCAGCGCGCGGTCCTGGGGGCAGAACTCGCCGTCGATGCCGCCCAGCGGCGTGACCTTCACGCTCTGCGCGAAGGCGGGAAGTGTGAGTGCGGCACAGACGACGCCAACGGCCGCGATCGAGGTCGAACGACTCATGGGGAAGCCCTCCTGTTGTGGTTGGGAGTGCCAAGTTACCACTGTCCGGTCACGGGCATCAACCATGCTGTGGTCATGGTTTCGAACGGGGCGGTTGCCCGGAATGGCGGCATTGTTACAAGCGTCGGCCGTCCTTGGAAAAAGCCGGGCATCGCACCTTGGCTTGACGATGATGTGGCGTCCAAGGACGGGCGCGTGACCCAATTGCCGCCTGTATGGTGTCAGACCGCGAGATGCTCCGGCCGACGCTCGCCGAAGCAGCATGCGCGGCCGATGCAGCAGCAAACCGCCGCCATTGCGAGCAGCCCCACGCCGATCAGGGCGAAGGCGAGCTTGTCGGGCGCATTGAAAAGATTGACAAGGATCGCGACACCCAAGGCTGCGCCCAGCGTGCCGATCAGGATATTGATTGCTATGAACAAGGCTTTCATGATTTTCCCCAGGTCTTGATCTGAAACTCGAAGCGATTAGATTATTGAGACTACGGTGCTACCATAATCCCGTTGATGCATCGCAACAAACGATCAATTTTCAGCCGACAGACCAGAAAAACTCATCCATGGCGTACCGACTGCCACCGCTGAATGCCTTGCGTGCCTTCGAGGCCGCCGCGCGCCATCTCAGCTTCAAGAACGCGGCACGCGAGCTGTGCGTCACGCCGACCGCGATCAGCCACCAGATCAAGATGCTCGAGGATCATCTTGGCATCGAGCTGTTCCATCGGCTGACACGCTCGCTGGATCTGACGGCGGAAGGCGAGGCGATGCTGCCGAAGGTGCGCGAGGGCCTCGCGTGCTTTGCCGCCGCGGTCGAGCATGCGTGCGCCAGCCAGCAGCAGGGGCGGCTGATCGTCGTGGCGCCGCCATCCTTCGCCGCGCGCTGGCTGGTGCCGCGCCTGAAGCGGCTGTACGCACTGGAGCCCGGACTGAGCCTGCATCTCGTCGGCTCGCTGCACGCGATCGAGAACGCCGAGGCGGAGGCGACGCTGGCCTACGAAAGCGTCGATCTGCGCGATGGCGATTCGCCGCTGGCGATCTGCTTCGGCAGCGGTGACTATCCGGGCTTCCATGTCGACCGGCTGTTCGCGTCGGACTACATCGCGGTGTGCAGCCCGAAGCTGCTGGAAGGCGAGCATCCGCTGCGCCATCCGGAAGACATCCGGCAGCACACCCTGATCCATGACGAAACGATCACCAATGAGCGCGCCCGGCCGAGCTGGGAGGAATGGGCGCGGCTGGCGAGCGTGACGGACGTCAACACCAGCGCCGGTCCGCATTTCAGCGATTCCGGCCTTGCCCTCGCCGCCGCCATCGACGGTCTCGGCATCGCGCTCGCGTCCGAGCATCTCGCGGCGGCGGAGGTCGCCGCGGGGCGGCTGGCCGTGCCGTTCAAGGTGGCGGTGCAGCAGCCCTACGCCTACTATCTGCTGGCGCCCGAGGCGATCTCGGGCCGGCCGGCGGTCGAGACCTTCCGTCGCTGGCTGATCGGCGAGGTGGAGGAAATGAAGGAACTCAGCCGCGCGGCGGCCTGAACCGGAATTGCCGAGCAGGAACCAGCCCCAGCCGGCGCGCGACCTGACCCTTTGGTCGCGGATCATCGAGCAGCAAGGGCAGGGCAGCGGAACGGGAACGGCCAACGGGCGCCGATAGCCTGGCGGCCCCGGGTTCGCCTCAAAGGCGGCCCACGAACTGCTCGAATTCCGCAAGGGGCAGGGGGCGGCTGAACAGGTAGCCCTGATAGGCGTGGCAGCCATGGTCAGCGAGGAAATCCCTCTGGGCCTCGGTTTCCACACCCTCGGCAATGACTGCCAGCCCCAGGCTCTCGGCGAGGGCAATGACCATCTTTGCGATGGCGGCATCGTTGGGGTCGGTAAGGATGTCCCGCACGAATCCCTGATCAATCTTCAGTTGATCCAGAGGCAGCTGTTTCAGATACGAGAGCGACGAATAGCCCGTGCCAAAGTCATCCAGTGAGAAACCGACGCCCCGCGACTTGAGGGTGCTCATCTTCTGGATGATGTCGTCCACATTGGAGACCAGCATGCTTTCGGTCAACTCCAGCTTGAGTTTTTTTGCGGGGGCGTTGTTGCAGTCGAGGGCCGCCAGCACCTGGCCGACGAAGTCGGGCTGATGGAACTGGCGGGCGCTGACATTCACTGCCAGGGTGAGGTGGGCGGTTTCCGCGCGCTGCGCCCAGGCGCTTAACTGCGCGCAGGCTGATTCCAGCACCCACAGGCCGATGGGCAGGATCAGTCCGCTATCCTCGGCGACGGGGATGAAGTCAAGCGGGGGCACCAGGCCGCGGCGCGGATGCTGCCAGCGCAGGAGAGCTTCAGCTCCCGTCAGGCGCCCCTTGCCATCGATTTGTGGCTGGAAGTGCAGGAGAAACTGTTCGGCCGTCACGCCCTGGCGCAGGTCGGTCTCCAGTTCGGCCCGGAGGGTGACAGCCGTCTGCATTTGTGGATCAAAAAAACGCAGGGTGTTGCGGCCGGAGGCCTTGGCCTGATACATGGCCAGATCGGCCTGCTTCAGCAAATCGTCGATCGGGCCCTGATGATCGGCGAACAACGCGATACCGATGCTGGCGGTGCTGTGATGCGCGTAACTGGCAAGCTGATAGCCCTGATTGAGGGCAGCGAGAACCTTTTCGCCTAACACTTCCGCCTGGTTGGCGGCGTTCTCGGCGTTTTCGCTCAGGTTGTCCACCATCACCAGGAATTCGTCACCGCCCAGCCGCGCCACGGTGTCACCCTCCCGCACGCACGCGGTCAGCCGCTGGGCGACCTGTTGCAGCAGCAGGTCCCCGATGTCGTGGCCGAGGGTGTCATTGAGGGTCTTGAAGTTATCCAGATCGATGAACAGCAGCGCGACATGCCTTGTGCTGCGGGCGCCCGAGGCAATCGCCTGCTTGAGCCGGTCGATCAGCAGGCGGCGATTGGGCAGGTCGGTGAGGGGGTCGAAGAAGGCCAATTCATTGATCCGCTCTTCGGCCTTTTTGCGCTCGCTGACGTCCCGCACCACGGCCAGCAGGCGTGGCTCCTGGCTGATTTGCGACAAGCGCAGGCTCACCTCGACCCAGAACAGTTCGCCGCGCGTGTTCCGGGCATGCCACTCGAAGGTCTGTGGACCCTCCGCGCTGGCTTTCTTCAAATACGCGTGGGCTTCGGCCGCCGAATAGGGTGGCACAGCGGCACTGATCTGATCGAAGCCGGCGGCGATGGCCTCGGGCCGGCTGCTGAAGCCATACATGTCGAGCATGCGCTGATTCACGTCGACGATCTGGCCGGAGTCGATATCGAGGACGAAGATTGCCTCGCTGACGTTGTCGAAGATGGAACGGAAACGGGTCTCGCTCTTGCGCAAGGCATCCCGGGAGGCATTCAGCGCCTCGACGCGGTTCTGCACCGCCACGGCCATGCTGTTGAAGTCGCGGGCCAGAACGCCGATTTCGTCATGGCCGCCGATGGCGATGACTTCTGCATAGTCGCCGCTGGCCACCCGGCGCGTGGCGCCGAGCAGGGTCGTCAGGTGGCGGGTGAGAAGGTAACCCATCGATGCCAGCAGCAGGAGACTCAGGATCACCGCGAGCGCGGCAATCAACAGGCTTTGCCCCAGCACGGTATCGCGCAGGGAAACCATGCCGACCAGCGAGAGGCCGAAACGCACCGAACCGATGTCGTTCCCGGGCACGGTCAGCGGCACGCGGGTGTCGTAGACGAGGTCGGACAGGGCATCCCGCACGCTGTGATCCTCGGTGTCATCCGGGGGCAGGCGCGTTGCGTCGAGTGTGCCGACGCTGGCGATGACCCGCTCACGGTTGTCGAGGACGACGATGTAGCTGATTTCGGTAAATTGCGACTCGACCAGTTCCTTGAGGATGGCACCGATTTCGGAGTGGTCGCGCTGAAAAACATAGCCGGCCAGCGAGGCGTTGAGCAGGGGCGCCAGCGCTTCCAGGCGTGCGCGGGTCTGCGACTCAAGGGCGTCGTTCACCAGGCGATAGCTGTTGGCCAGCAGCACCCCCAGCATGCACAGTTCGACGATGATCGCGGTCGCCACCAGCTTGAAGCGGATGGATCTGTACCATGGCACGGCGGGCTCGCCGTTCCTCTTCATCACTGTGTCACGAGCAGTTCGGTGTAGGGGTCCATGACGCGCAGATCCGCCTCATCCACCGGGCGGAAATCGATTTGCTTGGTCTTCTGGAAGTAGGCCTGGCCCGCCGCCGTGTCCTTGAAGGTGTAGAGCGCGGTCTGCAGCTTGCGCTGCATGGTGGCCCCGAGGCGCGGATGACCCAGCACGACCAGGCCGGGCCCCAGATCCTTCTGCCGGAGTATTTCCCGCAGTTCGCCCCGGGCTTCGGGCGGAGCGCCGTTCCAGACCAGGGCCGTCAGGGCGCCGACGGCCGCGTCGCCACGAATCACCGCCTGCAGGACATTCGAGAAAGTCGCGGTATCGAGATACTGGACATCCCGGTCAAGCACGAGGCCGTTCTTCAGCAGTTCCTTGCCGAGGAGCATATGGGTGAGCGACAGGCGGGCACCGATGGCCACCGCCCGGCCGCGCAGGTCGGCCAGTGATTGCACGGGCGAGTCCTTGCGTGCCACCACCATGAACTCGACCTTGTACCCGCTCTGGGCCAGCGGAAGATAGCCGTCGCGCTTCTGCGCCAGCCGCGCCAGGTGGGGCGCATCGATGATGACATCGTATTCGCCGCTCGCGGTGCGTTCGATGAAGTTCTTGTAGTCGGGCGCGGAGCGCAGTGTCACCGGCCGCCCCACGGCCCGGGAGAGGTGATCCTTCAATGGATTGAACTGGTCGACCATCTGCCGCGTCGAAAGAAATGGAAAGATGCCGAGTATCACTTCGTCCGCGGCGGCCGCCGGGGGCAGCATGCCGAAAAGCGGCAGGCAGATGCAGGCAATGCGTGCCGCGATCTTGATCATCATCCGGTTCATTTCAGTCTCCTCATCAAACCACCCATGTGCCCCGCTGCGCGAATGCGCGATAAGCTGCGCGAGTTCAATTCGCAGTGCAACTCTGGATAACGTGTTGGGTGGGCAAGATGTGCGAGCATCCGCGCCCTTCGGCCGCCAAGTAGGGTTGCCAAGAATGGACTATACCCACCTCACTCAGGATGAACAGTACCAGATTGCCGTCCTGGCCAAAGCCGGACATGACCGAGGCGAGATTGCCAAAGTGCGAGTAAATGGCGCTATTTATCCGTGGGGTATCCAACGTTTATGCGCAGTAGGGCGGGACGGGAAAGGACGGCGTAAAAGCGTCTGTCGTCGCCGCCTGGAAAAGTCGGCGCTGGCGGGACGGCGAGGCGCTACTTCAGGATGCAGTGCTTGGCGTAGTCAACGGCCTCGTTCGCCGTCCAGTCGCCCGTGGGCTTCGCCTTCAGCTGCGCGCACCATTTATCGCTGCCGATCTCGGGCGCGCAGGCGGAAAGGGTGAAGAGGAATGTGCCGGCCAGCACAGCCGCCAGGGTTCTTTTCAAAACGTTCATGAGCGAATGTCTCCAAGGGTGAGCCGGCGCATCGCCAGCCGATGAAAGCCCGCGGCATAAGGCATCGAGGTGGCTGCTAGCCTCATGTGCCGGATCGCGGCAGAGCGGGTTGGTCACCAAGCTTGAAGGTCAGCACACAATTCACTCGCGGGTAGCACCTTGGCGAACAGGCCGTTCAGCGCGGCGAGATAAGCGGCCTGAACACTCGCGGCCGGCACCGCGACGCCGTTGAACGACAAGTCCCTGGTGGCGCAAGCGTCGTGCGCCAGGGAACAAGCAAATCCAAGGTCGGCGGCGGCGCGGGTCGTCGTGTCGATGCACATATGAGTCATCATGCCGGCAATGACCAGCCGGGAAATTCCGGCATTGCGCAAGTGTTCCAGCAGCGGCGTTTCGCGAAAGCTGTTGGGAAAGTGCTTCTGGAATACCGGTTCATCGCTGGCCGGGCGCACGGATTCGTGAAGTTCCGCCCCGCGGGTGTCGGGCAGGAAAAACGTTGCGCCGGGGCGCGCGGCAAGGTGCTGGATGTGGATGACGGGCAAGGCCTTCTGGCGAAAGGCCGCCAACAGCCTGGCGGCCTGGGTGGCTGCCGCGCCTGCCCCGACGACCTCCATGGCACCACCCGGGAAATAGTCGTTCTGGATGTCAATCAGCAGGAGAGCGGTGGTCATAACGAGCCTCAAAAAATTGATTTAGGAAAGTCGGCGCTGGCGGGACGGCGCATGGTCATTTTTGTGGAAATCGTGGTCTGAGCTAGCCCGGGAAGTACGGACACCTCCTTCATCATCGTCTCCTATTGAAGTGTCCGTCCTTCCCGGGCTAGCTCACATCGTCATGATGTTCTTGAGGAAGTTTTACGGAAGTGGCAGCAACCCCGACTTGTAGATCTGTTTTTTGCGTTCAACCTTATCGAGAATTGTCCATGTCAACTATTCCCTGGTGTGCTCAACCCAGATCAAAGCGCTTGTATCAATGCCGACCGCGGCGGCTTGTTGCACCAGCCGTTCGCGTATCCCGGCGGGAAGGATTTTGTCACGCGCAAGAATCCAGGCGTAGCCGGTATCGGGACCAATGACCAGGCTCCAGCGGTAATCTGGATCCAGGGCCGCGATGTGATACCCGCCGTAGAACGGGCCAAAGAAGGAGACTTTGAGCGAACCCCGCGTCGGCTCTCCGATGAGTCGGGCGGTGCCGACGGCTTCCCGCCATCTATCTTTGGCGGTTTCGTAACCACGGTTGATGACCTCGACGCTATTGTCCTCACGCAGCCGGTAGTGGGCGCTGATATCTGTCATGCCCCGTTCGAAACTGTGATCGAGCCGGGCAATTTCATACCAGCGCCCGAGATAGCGCTGTAGCTCAAAGCCACTGATCGGGACCACACCCGGGGGTGGGCCCAGGGCGCAACCCGAGAGAAGCAAGCTCAACAAAATGGTGGCGAGATACCGGCGAAAAGTTTGAATTGTGTTCATTTGTCCTGGACAAAGTTGAATGTTAGGCATAGCATAAGCGATCAGAACCATTTTCCCAAAGTTTTTATTGAGGCCTACCCAATGATGTCTTCCCCCGACCGTTTGCAGGCTGCTTATGGCGACCGCCCTCTTCGGGTGGAGTGCGCAGTCCTGCGCGGATTAGCCACCGCGCTGCGGCCTGGCAGCTTGTTGCCGGGTATGCACCCGCTCGCCATCCAACCATTGAACGACAGCGAGACGCCATCATGCAAGCGATGACCGTGTATTTCGATAGCGCCTGCCCACTCTGTGCGGCAGAAATCCATATGCTGGCAGCGCGCAACCGCCGCCAGCTGCTGCGGTTTGTCGACCTCAGCCAACCGGGTGCCGAGTTGCCTTGCACGGTGGTGTGCGCGCAGGCTTTGGACAACATCCACGCCGTTCTCGACGACGGACATACCCTTGTCGGTGTGCCGGTATTCGCCGCAGCCTACCGCCGCGCCGATCTGCCATTGCTGGCCTGGCTGTTTTCGCGGCCCTGGCTGCGCTGGTTGCTGGAGCCCGCCTATGCGCTCTTTGCCCGACACCGGGCCCGAGTCTCGGCCCTGGTGGGACCGCCCTTGTTGCGTCTGGCGCAATGGGTTTACCGTTAGTCTGGCATCTTGCCATTTCCCCGCGACACCGGTCGCGCGCGCAACCCCGTGCAGGGCGCGGTGCCCAATCCGCAATCGACTGAACCCGCCCGCCTCTTGAGTCCTGGCGTGCCATCGGGCGCCGGCTTATCCTGACAATAAGAAAAGTTTCCGCCACACCGCGGCGCAGCCCGCTAAAGTGCGGCTTTTGCCTTTTCGAGGAGCAATTCCATGCAAGATGGTCGCACCACCCTGACCCAGTTCATCATCGAGGAACAATCCCACGTCGCCGGCGCCAGCGGCGATTTTTCTGGCCTGCTCAACGACATCGGCACGGCCATCAAGGTGATCAGCAACGCCGTCTCGAAGGGCGCGCTGATCGGCGTGCTCGGCAGCGCCGGCGAGGAGAACGTGCAGGGCGAGGTGCAGAAGAAGCTCGACATCATCTCCAACGACGTGATGATCAAGTCGAACGAATGGGCCGGCCACCTCGCTGGCATGGCCTCGGAGGAAGTGGACGAGATCTACCCGATCCCGGCCGGCAAGAAGCGCGGCAAGTACCTGCTGGTCTTCGATCCGCTCGACGGCTCGTCTAACATCGACGTGAACATCACTGTCGGCACCATCTTCTCGATCCTGCGCACCAGCAAGCCCGGCGCGGACGCGACCCTGGAAGATTTCCTGCAGCCCGGCAGCCAGCAGATCTGCGCCGGCTTCGCGCTCTACGGCCCCTCGACGCTGCTGATCCTCACCACCGGCCATGGCGTGAGCGGCTTCACGCTCGACCGCGACGTGGGCGAGTTCATCCTCACCCACCCGAACATGAAGATTCCCGCCGACACGCAGGAGTTCGCCATCAACGCCTCTAACGAGCGCTTCTGGGAATGGCCGGTGAAGCGCTACGTCGACGAGTGCATGGCCGGCAAGACCGGCCCGCGCGGCAAGGATTTCAACATGCGCTGGATCGCCTCGATGGTCGCCGAGGCCTACCGCATCCTCACGCGCGGCGGTGTCTTCATGTATCCGAAAGACACCAAGGACCCGTCGAAGCCGGGCCGCCTGCGCCTGCTCTACGAAGCCAACCCGGTCGGTTTCATCGTCGAACAGGCTGGCGGCATCTGCACCACCGGCCTGCAAAGGATGCTGGACGTGCAGCCGACCGCGCTGCACCAGCGCGTGCCCCTGATCTTCGGGTCGAAAAACGAGGTGGAGCGCATCGAGCGCTACCACCGCGAAGTGCAGTAGGCGCGGCAATCAATCGTTCGGGGCGCGGCGGTCAAGCGGCCAGCCCGCGTCGGTAGCGGGAATAATCGGGGTCTTGGGAAGACCCCTGTTTCCTTGCGCCGCGGTCACCATGCTGTTGTTCAGTAATCCGTTATTCGCTTAACGGGTCGTTCCGTACTCCACACCGTCTTTTTGAGAGGAAAGTAAAAATGAAGAAGTTGATTATTGCCGCCCTGATCGCCGCCACCCCATTGTTTGCCCAAGCCATCGACGTCAATATCGGTGGTGTTCGCGTCCAGACTCCGGGCGTTACCGTCACCTTTGGCAGTCGCGACAGTCGCGGCTATTACTGGGACGGCGACGTATACCGCGATTCTGATTACTGGAAGCAGCACAATGGCCCGCGTGGCCAGCAATACTATACCGGTCGAGGTAACCAAGGCGCGGCCCACCAAGGCGGAAGGCATTGCCCGCCGGGCCAGGCCAAGAAGGGCAACTGCTGACCCTGGCGAAGCACGCCGGGACGTTAACCGCCGTCCCAGCGGCGGCGCTCATCAGAAAAGGGGCCAGGCTGACCCTCATTTACGATGCCTACAGGATCCATCAGGTTTTGTACTTCAAACTTGACACCAGCCTTTTCGGGTTATGCTGCGCCATTCGCCGGGAGAATCCTCATGTCGCTCGACTTTCTGGTTCGTCACATACGCATCATCGGTTTCATGGGCATCGTCATCAGCGTGGGGGCCTGGTGGCTTGATCTCGATGGCTGGGTCTATACGTGCCCCTACTGCCGCGTGCAACGCACCGCCATCGGGTTGCTCGGCCTGCTGATGATCCTGCCCAACCCGCAGCACTGGGTTTCGCGCTATGTGGCGTCGGTGTTTGCCGTGTTCGGCCTGGCGGTGGCGGCCATGCATTTCTTCAACAACCTGAAGGAATTGATTTCAGGCGATTACGTCTGGGACGATGAATTGTACTTCGACCCATTGCTGCTCGCCTTCTGCGCGTTGTGGATCATGACCGGGCAGATTCTGCTCTTGTATCAAAACCCGGGCCGTTCCGGAAAGCCCGTAAGCGGATGATGCGCGCCGCGATCCAGCCCTTGGTCTTTTCCATGTCCATGTCGAAGTTGCCGAATGTCCAGATAAAAACGAGCCTGGCCGCTTTTCACTAGAGTAAGAGTGGCAGGTGTTCGCCGAGTGAGCGTTCGTTCACGAAGGCCAGGTTGTACGTTGCAGAAAAAGCTTTGGCATTGTCGTCGCTCAGCCCGGCGATGCACATCACGAAGTGTTTGCCGTCGATGCCAAGTCGTTTCTTCAGGGTCAGATAGCGATCGATGTTCTGCCGGAATTCGCCGCTCTTGCATTCGATGCAGACCGGAACCTGGCCATCGATCAGCATGAAAACATCGAGCTCGTAGCTGTCGCCATTTTGCAATGCGATGTTCAGGCCGCGCGCGCATGAAAAGCGCTTGCCACGTTCCTTGGCGTACCGCAGGCTGGACATCAGGGCGTGCCATTCGAGCCATCCGCCATTGAAAAAATCGCGAATGGCCGGCACGGTCTGCAGGATAAGCCGCACGTTGTTTTCCGGCCTGTTGTGAAAACATTTGGCGACAAAGGAAAAGTCGTAGAGTTTCTGGCAGAAGGTTGAAATGGCCTTGGCGTCTTCCGGCGATCTTTTGTCGAGGTTGATGGTTGTGCTTGCGTGCTCCTTCTGTTGCGACCAGCGAATGCGTTCCAGCACATCCTTGAGTACGGGCAGGTTGGCACCGATAGCTTCGGCGACCTCATCGAAGAAACCGCTGGTGTCTACACTGCGCACGTTCGCCTGAACCTTGATCTGTCTCTTGTGGAACCAGTCGTAGATCGGCCCGTGCTGGACTTCGGATGCGAACTGATCGGTGCTGCCAAGGTCGATGTCGGCCAGTTGCGGAGTTGTGATCGGTGCCGGCGGCGCCGCCGGCAAGGCGGCAGCTGAGCCGGGCATGGCACGCAGATGGGTGAGTTCTTTCTGAGCGTCGAAATACTTGCCGAGCAGCTTTTCGATGTAGAGCAGCGTTGGATAGACAGGCGCCGGGTTGGCGCAGCGCGGGCAGGGAATGTTCTGCCCCACCAGGGTATCCGGTTGCTCTTGCAGCATGGAGCACTTGTTGCAGCGAATGATGGCCATGTTCAAGTTGTTTGGTTGGTTTCGTGGTGCAGGTTTAGGCTGCTGCGAGCAAAAGGGGCCAAGCCCCTTTTCCCTTTTCAGACGTGCCGATTTAATTCGACCCTGGCCCCTTTCCCGTTTTTACCGGCACTACGCGGCTTGTTCGTGCAGCGTCCTGACTACCGTTAGGCTTTACATTTGTTCTTGATTTGCGCAGTTTCAATTGCTTCAACCTCGCCTTTCCACTTCGCCACATCTCCCGCATGGTCTCCTGTTAACTTGCTAACCGGGACCAATATAAGAAAAACACCCCAAGCATCACCCGTTGCCTTGGAATCTTGCATTGCGGATACCTTCGCCAACTCTGCTCGTGCATCTCCCATTTGAGTAGCCAAACGAACGCAGTCCCCGGCAATGTATTTCTCGTGGGAAACATAGGACGCGCTTATGCTTTCCGGGCGACTGGCGCATGCACTTAGAAGAACAGCGATTGAAGAAACGAGCAGAACTCTCTTGGAAAACATTTGACTTACCCCTTTGATTGATGAAAACGCCTTGCAGCTTGATAAAAAACCATAACATAATTGAAAACCGTGGTATGACTCATATTGTTACTATTGTTATGATCAATTGTTATGCCGATCTAATGCGACCCTGCCCCCTTTTCCGCTTGATACATCATAGGCTTTCGAACCATGCCGTATCAATGCTAACGCGCTCAACAAGTTCGGTTTTTACGCCAAGCGCCAACTCTTTCAGTTTCTCTGCAAGTTCATCGCCATCAACAAGGTCGATTGGTGGCGCACCGTCCCTTGTGGCTTCCTTGACAGCAGCGGGCGTGAAAGACCCAGTTGTAATAAACAAACCTTTGTCGGCACGGCCAACCATAGCGCCGCGAAAGTCACGCACCTCGCCGGCCGCAACTGAGCCTTTGTATCGCTTGCACTGGAAGAGAACGTGAAAACTCATGAAGCCGTGAATACGGGCAATGCCTTTTCCGTCAATTCCGCCATCGCCCGTGCGGCCTGTCACCTCAACATGAATGAACCCGGATTCGCGCAAGATGCGCTGAACCAACCGCTCAAAACCTGCGGGGTCGAGTTTTTGAGTGAGGACGGCGGAAAGCTTGTCTTTCCACCCTTCCTCTTCGGACAATTCCCGCGCGGTTTCGTCAGGCGGTCGCTTTTTGGGGGCGTCCTGTTTGTCGAGAGCCCGAACAAAGCGAACAACCTCTGTGGAATCTACAGTTTCAAGCGTCTTTGCTTTTTCAGTCAGCGACCAGACTCCACGGCTTGAGTTTTCAAGCAATCCGTACTTCCTGAGATACGTTCGCGCCCAAGCGAGGCGATACCCGACTTCGGTTTGGCTGCTTTTTTCGGGGTCGTGAAGTTGCGCCAGAATCTCCTCCGGCAATCCAGTGATCTCCACAGTCTTGGCGTAAATCTCTTCAATCGACCCTGAGCCTCCAAGCTTCCGTAGCGCCTCCAGAAGCGGGTTCATCAGATCGTCATAGGTGGGGAGCGTGGTCATGGGCATAGTGGTGTCAGTGGTGACGTATAACGTGGGGAAGTAGAAGGGGATCAGACCACGGTTTCCCTGGCGGGTGTCGTGGGTGACAACTTCTTGAGACCGCCGCTTCTTCCGACACGCCGCTGGCGCTGTTGGCCGCGGCACGCCGTTGCGGTTGTATATCGAAGGCTATGTTTATCTCCCGGCATCCGCAACATCTAGCCGGATGGAATGCGGGAGGATAGCGGGTAAAAATGCCGGTGGCAATGTTATTCGTTCGGTATTCGTAGGGTGACGGGGCAGCCTCATGCAGGACACGCCGTCTCGCCAGCGCCGACTTTTACTTGATGATCTGTTCCACGATCCAGCGTTTGGTCTGCGTCCATGTCGAAGCGGCCGCATTGCAGCATGCTGAAGCGGATTACACAGGCGTGGAGCAGGGCGCTTCTGGCGGCGGCTTCGGCGGGCGGGAGGTTGCGGGCAAACGAGTAAAAGGGGCCAGGCTCAATGTAATTCAAAAAAAGCCGATTTAATTCGACCCTGGCTCCTTTTCCGCTTGCTGGCACCGCGCCGTTCCCCAGACTGCATAGATCGGGTCGGCGAGTTTCGTCATGCGGTAGTACTTGTCGTCGGGCGGGCGCGGCAGGCCGCGCAGCGACTCGGTGGCGAGGTCGACGAAGTCACCGCTGCGACGAAAGTAGTCCAGCGCCAGCCCCATGCGCTCGAAGGGGTGCAGCTCGCCCCAGAGCGTGATGGCCTTGGGCGGAAACCAGCGCTCGGAAAAGGTGACGAGGAAAATGCCGCCGGGCTTGAGCACGCGCGCCACCTCGCGGAAGACCTCGACGGGGCGGATGAGGTATTCGACCGAGAGGGCGCACAGCACGAGATCGAAGCGGCCGCTGGCGCAGGGCAGCTCGGGTGCGGTGTTGAGGTCATGCACGATGCGTTCGGCGAGATGCGGGTTGGCGGCCAGTTCCGCGGCGTTCATGCCGAGGCCGACGACCGTCAGGGCAGGCGCATTTGCCGGCAGGTGCGAATTGGCGCTGGCCATGAGGTCGAGCACCTGTTGGCCGGGATGCAGGAAGCGGGCGTGCAGCGCGGCGAGTTCTGCAAGCGCCGTGGTGTCGAGGTGGTCGACCAGGCGCGGGTGGGCGTAGAAGTCGGCGTCGGCGGTTGCGTCGCTGCGTGCGAGAGCGTCGCCGGCGAGAAAGTCGGTGGCGGCGTCAGGCAGCGCGGCCTGCAGTCCGGGGCCGTTGTCGGCGACGAGTGGCAGCAGGTCGCGCGGCGCGGGGGCGGTGCCCTGGCTCCGCGCGCGGACGCGGCCCTCGATCGTGACGTCGATGATGGCAAGCGGCGGGGCGAGGTCAACGCTGATGTCGTCGCCTGCGCTGGCGACGACGCGCAAGGGGCTGCTGCCGGCGGGAATGGCGGGGATGGCGGCGAGCAACTGGCGCGGATACCAGCGGCCGAGGCGCGGGGCGATGGCCATGCCGGCGAATCGTGCCGGCCAGTCGGCGCGGCGCGTAACCACGCGCTGCTGAGCGCGGGTGGGGCCGGGCAGCAGGCCTTGGTTCAGGGTGATCGTGGCACCCGGCGCAGCGCCGAGCAGGGGAGCAAGCGGGATGCCGGCAAGGTGGTCACCGGCCGGAGCGACGCCGGCGACAAAGCGGCGGTCACAATGGTTCGCCCGGGCATCGTGCCAGCACAGTGCGAATTCGACGTCAGCAAGCTCGGTCATGGCGGCGCGATTTAAATGGGAGTTTGAAGCATTTTTGTTTCCTGTTTGTTTGATGCGGGTTTCCTGCCCGAAAGTCGGCGCTGACGGGACGGCGGAAACCGTGGTGACCCTTATTTACTGGAAATCCCGTGGGAATCTAAAGTTGACTTCGTGCGAGACGAGACGAGATACTCACAAAAATGACGCTGAATTTCCTATCCTTGAAACCAACCTCTTGGGAGCATCTCATGAAACGTTTTGGCATCGCCCTCCTGGTCCTGGGCTGCAGCCTGACCCTGCCCGCCCTGGCGCAAAGCGACACGGATCGGGTCCGGCAGGAACTGCGCAAGTTCTTCCCGCTGGGCGCGAGCCAGAGCGCCCAGGCTAGCTTCCAGTTTGACGGCTTCAAGCTGAACCGCGAGTCAGGCGAAACGGCGGCCTGGCAGGCCAACCTCACCACCAGCCAGGCCATCGCCGGCAACACCTACACGGTCAAGAGCGCCTTCCTGAGCAAGACCGGAGCGGTGTTGTTCAGCGGCGAGGACATCGCCCTGCCCGCCAGCCGAGCCGGCAAGGCTATCACGCTCACCCGCAACTTCCGCCTGCAGCCGGGCATCGCCAGCCTGCGCCTCGATGTCTTCGACCGAGCCCTCAATCAGGTCATTCACAGCCAGAGCCATGACCTGGAGGCCGAGGCTCTGGCCCTGCTCCAAGGCAGGCAAACAGACCGGCTAGCCAGCCCGGCTGCTCTGCCCGCTCAGACCCCCCCCCAGATTAGCCAGAGCGGCGAACTGAAATATGCGCTGCGCCTGCTGCCCGACGCCAAGGCCTTCGATATCCACAACGACAGCAGCTTCCCGCTGCGCATCGAAGAGGCCATCGCCCACTACCGCTTCCCCGGGCTGGACGGGCGCGACCGGGCGAGCTGCAGCCGGACCCAACTGCAACCCGGCCAGACGGCGAGTTGCACGCTGGAAGCCAGCCGCATGGCCTGTTCCTCACTCATGGCCATCGATGTCGAACTGAAGCTGAACGGCCAGCGCGTGCGGGAACGCCTCGACTTCGAGCCCATGTTGCGGGCGATCCGGACTCGGCCCCAGATCGAACTGTCCAAGCCCATGTACAAAGGCTTCGGCGATGTGAGGGTTTTTTTCACCGGCCAATACATCCGCCCCGGTACCGAGGTCATCGTCAAGGCCCTGGCCAGCGTGGACAGCCACCGCTTTCCCGTCACCTTCCGGGCGACACAGCAGGAAACGTACATCCAGGGCATGGAGTTTCCCGCCGGCCCCACGGTCAACGTCAAGGTCGACAAGTTCTGCTTCCATCTCCTGGAGGTCACCAGCGACGACAGCATGAGCTGCGGCGGCGTCGGCCATCTGCTCTACCGGGAGTGGAACCAAGGCACCATCCCCACGGAATCCCAGAGCGGTAACCTGTTTCTGCACAACATGCTCTGCAAATAGGGCCAGGGTCAAGGTCAAAAGGACGGCAGAAACCGTGGTCTGACCCTTATTTAGACCCTCACCGCAAGGTTGGGCGTCGGCGCCACAGAGAACATTCAACTGCCAGACGTAGTGCGGCGCTTTGTTGCGGGGCGGCTCGATTGCTCGGTGGCGCGCGGCTCGGCCAGACGGCCCGTAACGTACTTGTGAAGAACGCTGGCGATGAGCGTTTGATACGGCACACCTTCTTCAAGTGCCTTAACTTGAATGTCGCTTAAATCGCCAGAGGACAGGCGGATGTTGACCCGGCGATCCTTAATGGCCGTAGCGCGCGCTGCTGCCTTGAATTTCGCAAGCTCGGCTTTCGTGGCAACGGACTTCAGTTGGCCTTTTTCAAAGGCGGTGAGGACTTCATGTTCGTAGGCATCAATTTTCGGCATCTATTTCACCTTGATTCAAATAGTCCTTCGTTGCCTTGCGGCTCGGGATTACGGTCTTGAGAAAGAAATAATCTTCTTCTTCGACAAACGGCACCAAGTAGGCGTAGTTGTCACACGCGACTACGAGAACGCGCTGCCTGGGGTACTTCACCTGGTTCGGGTGAGCCAAGACGTCCAGCAACCCACCGGATTCGATTGAGACAACAATGTTCTCAAACGAAATCCCCCGATCTGTTTTGAAGGTCTCGTTCTTCTCCGGACTCCAGCGAAATGGTTTCATGAGGGCAGTCTACGCCGCTGTGTGCCTTTTGTCACCAGACCAGCCAGATGCTGGCTCCACGACGCCCAACGAAGTGTAGAAAAACTCTTTTCATGGCTGCATCCTGCTGTGAACCGAACGGGATATCAAGTGTCATACAGGCATCTCGTTTGGAACCGCTCCCATGGCCCGCTACAAGCACATCGATAAGGCGATAAGGGGCCAGGCTCGAATTAAATTCACGACGGTAGCGACATTGCGAAACTTAGTGAAATAAGCAATTCATGCCAAGTGAAAAATCATGGAAACAAATCGAACCTGGCACCTTTTTCAAGGCAATAGCTCTTGTGCGGGATCACGTCCCGGGTACCGGGAATACGACCGGCGCGGCCGAGCTGGGGATGATCGGCCAGCCTGGCAGCAGCCTGGCTGAAAATTTCGTCCATCTTGACGGCGGCACGCTGGCGTTCGACAAACTCGCGCATCAGCTCGCGCAGCACCTGGGAGGCGGGCCGGTGACTGGCCTGGGCTTCGGCCATAAACTCGGCGTGCAACTCGGGTTCCAGCTTCATGGTGAAAACGGCTTCTTTGGATATGGTGTGATCTCTTGAGGATGGTGTGAATTAAGCATATACGTCTTCATTACCTTGCGGAACTCTCGATCTTTTCGTCGGGTATTCGTAGGGTGACGGGGGCATCCCATGCAGGACACGCCGTCTCGCCAGCGCCGACTTTTACTTGATGATCTGTTCCACGATCCAGCGTTTGGTCTGCGCCGCGTCCATGGCGAAGCGGCCGCATTGCATCATGCTGAAGCCGAAGACGTAGGCGTAGAGCAGGGCGCTTCTGGCGGCGGCTTCGGCGGGCGGGAGGTTGCGGGCGAGGAAGAGGCGGCGCGTGCATTCGAGCCGTTCGGCGTCGACTTCTTCGACGACGGCCAGGCCGTTGGCGTCCTGGCGCGCCCAGAGGCGGATGCTCGCCTCGATGGAAATGCCCTTGCGGTTTTTGGCGGCGGCATAGACTTCGATGGTGTGGCGCAGCGCGGTCTCTTCGTTGCCCGGTGCGGCGGCGGTCTGTTTGCGGATGTCGCGGATGCGCCCGGCGCGCCAGTCGTCGAGCACGGCGTCGATGAGGTCGCGGCGATCCTTGAAATGCCAGTAAAAGCTGCCCTTGGTGACGCCCAGGCGCTTGGCCAGACCCTCCACCCGCAGGCCGTCGATGCCATCTTGCGCGACAATGTCCAGCGCAGCGGCGATCCAGGCGGCGCGGTCGAGCGCTTCGCGTGCCGTGGGTGGTTTTTCGGGGGAAGATTTGTCCATGTGAATTTTTCCGCGCTTTGGTTTAGTATAGCAGCCAACATACGCATGAGTATGGGTTCGAATAGCAAAAGGAGAACGATGTGAAAGTTCTGGTGCCGGTGAAGCGGGTAGTAGATTACAACGTCAAGGTCAGGGTGAAAGCCGATCAGAGCGGCATCGAACTGGCCAACGTCAAGATGGCGATGAATCCCTTTGACGAGATCGCCGTGGAAGAGGCGGTGCGGCTCAAGGAGGCCGGCATCGCCACCGAGGTGATCGCCGTGTCGTGCGGCGTGACGGCCTGCCAGGAACAGTTGCGTACCGCGCTGGCGCTGGGCGCCGACCGGGCGATTCTGGTCGAGACCGATGCGGCACAGGCCGAGGGCTTGCAGTCGCTGGCCGTGGCCAAATTGCTCAAGGCGGTGTGCGACAAGGAGCAGCCCGGGTTGGTGGTGCTCGGCAAGCAGGCCATCGACGACGATGCCAACCAGACCGGCCAGATGCTCGCCGCGCTGCTGGGCTGGCCGCAGGCGACGTTTGCTTCGCAGGTGGTGATCGCCGATGGCAAAGCGACCGTCACGCGCGAAATCGACGGCGGCCTGGAAACGCTGGCGATCAGGCTGCCGGCGGTGGTTACGACCGACCTGCGCCTGAACGAGCCGCGCTACGCCACGCTGCCGAACATCATGAAGGCGAAGAAGAAGCCGATGGACGTGCTGAAGCCCGCCGAACTCGGTGTCGATATCGCGCCGCGCCTGACGACCCTGCGGGTGGTCGAGCCGGCGAAACGCCAGGCCGGGGTGAAGGTTGCGGATGTCGCCGAACTGGTGGCGAAACTGAAAAATGAAGCAAAAGTGATTCAATGAGGTGATCTGAATGAGCATTCTTGTCATAGCCGAACACGACCACGCCGCCCTCAAGGCGGCCACGCTCAACACCGTTGCCGCTGCTGCGCAGCTGGGCGCGCAGTTGGGTACCGAGATCCATGTTCTCGTCGCCGGGGCCAATTGCGCCGCCGCGGCCCAAGCCGCCGCCGCGCTGGCGGGCGTGGCGCGGGTGAAGCTGGCCGATGCGCCGCTCTACGCCGCGCAGACCGCCGAGAACCTCGCCGCGCTGATTGTCGCCAATGCCGGGGGTTACACGCACATCATTGGGCCGGCGACCACCTTCGGCAAGAACCTGTTGCCGCGCGTCGCCGCGCTGCTCGATGTGGCGCAGATTTCCGAAATCTGCGGCATCGAGTCACCCGACACTTTCATCCGACCGATCTACGCCGGCAATGCGCTGGCGACCGTGAAGTCGGCCGATGCGGTCAAGGTGATCACCGTGCGCACGACGGCTTTCGATGCGGTGGGGCAGGGTGGGTCGGCTGCGGTGGAGAATATTGCCGCCGGTCCCGATCTGGGCCTGACGCAACTGGTCGGCCGCGAACTGACCAAGTCGGCCCGCCCCGAACTCGGCGCGGCCAAGGTGATCGTCTCGGGCGGGCGCGGGCTGGCCTCGGGCGACAACTTCCACAAGCTGCTCGAACCGCTGGCCGACAAGCTGAATGCCGCGCTGGGCGCTTCGCGCGCCGCCGTCGATGCCGGCTTTGTGCCCAACGACTACCAGGTCGGCCAGACCGGCAAGATCGTCGCGCCGCAGCTCTATATTGCCATCGGCATTTCCGGCGCCATCCAGCATCTGGCCGGCATGAAGGACAGCAAGGTCATCGTCGCCATCAACAAGGACCCGGACGCGCCGATCTTCCAGGTGGCGGACTACGGGCTGGTGGGCGACCTGTTCCAGCTTGTGCCGGAACTCACTGCTGCTTTGTAGTCGATGAACTTCCCTGACGGCCTCTTCGGCAATGCCTGGGCCTTCGGGGCGGTTTTGCCCTATGCGCTGATCATTCTGTGGGCGGTGCTGCGGGCGCCGTGGCGGCGGCTGGGGGAGGGCGGGCAGGCGAATGTCTGGCTGGGCGCCATCGTCGTGCTGGCGGTGGTCTGGAGCCTGAAGGCCGGCGTCAAGCCGGGCCTGAACCTGCACCTGCTGGGCGCCACGGCCTTCACGCTGATGTTCGGCCGGCCGCTGGCGCTGATCGGCCTGTCGGTGGTGCTGGCGGCCGTGACCTTCAATGGCGCGCTGAATGGTATCGAGGCCTGGCAACCCTTTGCGCTCAACGCGCTGGCGCTGGCGGTGTTCCCGGTCTTTCTCGCGCATGCCATTTTGCGCGGCGTCGAGCGCTGGTTGCCGGCGCATATCTTCGTCTATATCTTCGGTGCCGCCTTTCTCGGCGCGGCCGTCACGGTGGTGGCGACGGGCGCGCTGACAACCTGGCTGCTGTGGCTGTCCGGCGCCTATGCCGCCCATGTGCTGCTGTATGAATACCTGCCGTTTTACCTCCTGCTGGGCTTTTCGGAAGCCTGGTTCAACGGCGCGGCCATCACGCTGATGGTGGTCTATTTCCCGCACTGGGTCGGCAGTTTCGACGACCGGCGCTATCTCGGGCAGGGGAAATAAAGGATCATCGTGAATTGCAGCGTGCCAGTCACGCCGCCAAGCCGATTGTCTAGCCTTTGATTCCCGTACCGATATTTGTTCTAATGAAGCGAGCTACCAATCCGCACTTGCAGCCGAGGAGAAACATGATGCGCGTGATCACCACCCACTTGTCGAACTACACGCTCCTGCTATGTTGCGCCTTGTTGGCCATCACCGGCCATGCGACCGAGGCCACGCTGGGCAAGAACGAGCAGCCGATCCACGATGCGGCGCGCATGGGCACGCGCCAGGATGTCGAAAATATCCTGAAGGCAAATCCGCAAAGCCGCGATGCCCGCACCGACCTGGGCGCGACGCCGCTGCATTACGCGGCGCTGAACGAGGACGGCGGTCCCCTGCTGGCCTTGATCGCCGCCGGCGCCAACGTCAATGCGCGTGACCGGGAAGGTCTGACGCCGCTGCACATGGCCGCCTTTGCCACGCGCACCAGACATGCGATCCCCTTGCTGGAAGCCGGCGCTGATCCGGCACGCAAGACCAGTGCCGGACGCGACGTCCTGAGCATGGCGCGCAAGGTGCGCGCCGATGAATTTGCCGGAGTGGTTTCGCTTTGGCTGCTGAAGGACTGCAAGCCGGCCAAGCCATGCTGATCCTGCATCGTATCGTCGCGCTTGCGCTGACCATTCTTGTCCCGGGGCAGTTTGCGCTCGCTGCTGAGCGTAGTGGCTTGCCACCCGTCGTGGTTTATGCTCCCAGTCCCTGCCTATCCTGCATCGACTGGGCCGACCACCTGCGCAAGGCCGGTTTCGAAGTCACCATGACGGAGGTTCTGGTCGCCGACATGCCACGACTGAAGCGCTGGCTCAACGTGCCGGCGGAACTGGAATCGGTACTCACCGCGAAGGTCGCCGGTTACTTCATCGAGGGCAATGTCCCGGTCGAGGACATTCTGCAGTTGCTCAATGAAAAGCCCAGGGCGCGCGGGCTGGCCGTGCCGGGTCTGCCGCGCGGGTCGCCTGGCCGCGAAATCTCCAATCCGGTCTGCGAGACGGCTTGCACCATCCTCGACAACGCCGGCCGGGAACGGGAAATCCGCCGCGAACTCTACAACACCCTGCTGGTAAAGCCGGACGGCAAGACCAGCGTTTTCTCGCGGCATTAGACAGGCCTCACTCCACGCCGGGGAAATCGGCGTAAAACACCCGCGCCATTCGACATCTTCGCCGCGCGGTGCCGGGCAGCCTGGTCGCGCCACGCCAAATCCGTATCCAGCTTGCCAACGACGTCGGCCGAACCGGCTGCGCCGGCATCCCGCGTAATGAGCAGTGATTGGCGGCAAGTCGGCGTGGCAGGCAAACTCTGATGAAACGACTGGATTAAATGATCAAAAGAGAATCACTCTCATTTGAATCGGCTTGGCAGATGTCGGTGAACTTGTGGTGATTCAAAGTGAATATCTTGTCCACTTGCCTCGACTGATGTTTTCAGGGCAATAAACCAGTGCAACAAAGTGGATAATGTTGCCGGCTTGGGATGCTGTTGATGAAATTGAATAGGTGCCTTGATGCGATGAAAACCCTGCGCAAAATTATTCTGGCCATGTGTGTTGTCCTGTCTGGTTTGATCGTCCTGCCGCCGCAGGCAAGAGCCGACTGGGTCCAGGATGTCAATGAGATCACCCGGCTGATGCAGGCCGGCGACTATGCCGGCGCGGAGCAATTCAGCACGGCCTGCCTTGCCAGCGGCCCGCGGGGGATACTGTTTTCAGGCACCGGCACCTTGCTTATCCACCACTGGCGCGGGCGTGCGCGGTTGTTGCTCGGTAATTTCGCGGGTGTCACCGAGGATGCCGAAGTCATTATCCGTGCCGATTCGTCATTTTTCCCCCCGGATGCCGGTTATGCCCTGCGCGGTGTGGCAAAAGCCCTGCAGCGTGATGTGCCGGGCGTCACGCAGGAATTCGACACTCTGGCCAAGCTGGACAAGAGCGGCATGGGGGAAAACTTGCGCAAAGGCGGCTTTCATGCGGAGCGTGCGATTGCCCGCCTGCTCGGCGACGATCTGGAAGGCGCCGATGCCGATCTGAAGGCAGCCATTGCCATCGACTATGGCTTCGTGGGCGGCGATCACATGGCTTCCAGCAAGAAAGCCTGGGCAGAGATGCGTGTGGCGATCGAGAAGCTGAATGACGGGGCCAATTCCCAGGCGCACGAGGCCTTTGTGCGGGCGCGCACCATCATGGCCACCGGTCCCGGCATCAGCAACAGCAGTGATTTCGTCCTCGCGCAACTGCTGGTCAATAAATATGCACGCCAACAGGTTCGGCAGCAGGCGGTGGTTGAAGACGAACTCCTGCTGCAAGCCCAGCAACAACTCAATGGCGGTAATCGCGCCGAGGCGTTCCGGCTGTATGCCCAGGCGTTCGTCAAAGGTGGCTCATCCGCGACGCAGAACAAGGCGCTGGGCGGGATGGCGCTGATTCATCCGACATTGAATCCCCGGCCGGGACTGCCCGAGGAGGCGCGGCGTTTCCTGGTGCAATCACGCAGCTTCGTCGCCGAAAAGAACTATCCGAAAGCCATCGAACTTTATGACAGTGCACTGAAGATCGCGCCCTGGTGGGCATCGGCTCATTTCGACAAGGCCTTGTTGCTGGAACAGATGGGCCGCTATGCCCAGGCAACCCAGTCGATGAAACACCACCTGCTGCTGGCGCCCGCCGGCGAACAGGCCAGGGAAGCGCAGGACAAGATCTACGAATGGGAGCCGCGACTGGAGCGGGAAGCGAGCGGCGAGAGCATTCGTTTGAAAGCGCGGGGCGTGGCGGCGACGCCGAGCACCAGCGAGTGCTTCATCGCCACCGCGGCCTACGGCTCGGCGCTCGATCCGCATGTCGCAACGCTGCGATCTTTCCGGGATGCCCATCTGCTCGACAATGCCGGCGGGCGCTGGTTCGTCGCCAGGTATTACGAGCTGTCGCCACCCTTCGCCGACTACCTGCGCGGGCACGCGGCTGCGCGCAGCGTGGTGCGGGCCTTGCTGACGCCGCTGGTGTTGCTGATAGCCTATCCGTGGCAGGCGCTGGCCAGTGTGCTCGCCGCCGGCGTCCTGCTGCTGGGCGGCTGGTGCATGCGGGGCAGATTGAGCGGTCATGCCTGATTTACGCCTCGCGCTGGCTGCGTTGCTGTTGCTGTGCGCGCCGCCGCTGTACGCCCAGAGCTATCAGATCGATTGCTACGGATCGCTGGCCGCTTATCGGGTTTCCCATCCCAATCTGCACTGCACCTGCAGTTCGGCGCGCAGTGCGCCCTCGTGCTCGGGCGGCACGAAATCAAGCCGCTCTACCGCGGGCAAATATGCGAGCCCCAAGGCGTCGATGTCGACCACCGTGGCCGCCACGCTTGCGGGTGTCCTGATCGGGGCGGCATTCGCACCCAGCGGCCCGTCACCCGAAGAACTGCGGCTTGCCCGTGAACGCGAAGAGGCCGAGCGCAAGGCGGCGGAGGCGCGTGCGAAGGCCGAACAGGAGAAGCACGACAGGCTGATGGGCGCGCTGGTGTCGGTGCCCGGCCGGCCCAAACCCGCCGACGCGCCCGGCGCGGCACGCGGTCTCAGGCTCACCGCGCTGGCCCCCACGACGCACGTGGAGCCCTCCGCGACAGCCGCGACCACCACTGAAATGCCTGTCGCAGCGGCAATCGGCGCTGTTTCCCTGAATGGCGAAGACGAGGAAGCACGCGCCTGGATGGACAACCCGGAAACGCTGTTCAATGCGGTCTGGAAACCGCTGCCGCTCGGCAAGCCCTTGCCGCAGCAAGCCGTTACGCAGCCGAGCTGCAAGGCCGGGGCAGCGCAGGGCTGCGAAATCACCCTTCAGGATGCGGCGCCGCTCCTGCGCCCGGGCCATGCAGCGCCACCGCCCGTGCGTGCCCGCAGTGCGTTGCCCGCCACCGAGGCGTGGCAGCGCAAGGTGGCGCTGCTGCGTTCCCCGGACTGTGCGAAGTCGCTGGCGCAGTGCGACGACCTGGCGCTGTACGTGCGCGGTCTGGCGATGCCGGATGTGGTTCCGCCGGGTTACGCGGGGTCGCGGCAATTCACCATGCTCGACCAGGTGCGCGAAACGGGCAAGGTGTTGATCGAAACCATGCTGGTCAAGGTGATTGGCGAAACTTCGCTGCCCGGCAAAGTGGCGGTGCTGTACTACAACATCTACGACACGACGCGCACCACCTTTGGCGATGCGGTCAAGGTTGCCGGTTACCTGGGATCGAGCGACCTCACCGCGCCGCCGCCGGAGCTCACGCCGCTGGAAGAGACCGCGAGCGCATTGGCGCCCATGCCGCTCGATGAGGTGCCCGGCCAATTCGATCCGGCCGGCTTTGCGCTGGATACCGCGCCGCTGGTCCGCAAGCTGCGCGCAATCTGGGCAAGGCAATGACCAATATCCGTGCCCTGGTTTTTCGTGCGGTGCTGTTCATCTGCGCGGCATGCCAGCTCACTGGCGCGCAGGCGGATGTGGTTGCCTCATCCGGTACCCGAATCGAAAACCTGTCCGCCGCGCTGCGCAAGGCCGGCATCTGGCTGCCACCCGCACCGGATCTCGAGGTGGCAAATGGCAAGACATGGGTATTGACCGGAAATCAGGAAATCGTCGATCTGGCATCCGGGGCCAGAGTGCTGCCGCGCGGCTTCGTCGCACATTCATTCGCCCGCACCCGCCAGGGCAGCGTCGTGATCATTACCGAAAACGTTCTCGGCGGATTCATCCGCGGTTTCTTCGTGCCAACCACGAAGCTGCCCTACGGCAACATGCGCGTGACTGCCGGGCCGGGAGAGACCGTGCTGATTTTCGGCGGTCCGGAGGCCAATCAGGTGCTGGTCAGCTACGACGGGGAAAACCATGCCACCCTTTTGCGTCTGGCCGAGCCGATCGGCGCCGTCGCCCATGTGGCGGACCGCATATTCCTGTCCGCCGGCAGCAAGCTGCTGACGCTGCGGCCCGGCGAGGCGCCCGGTCTGGTCTTCATCTTGCCGGATGGCGCGACGATCACCGGCATCGCGGTCGATGCCGCCAGCGGCGTGATTTACCTGGCCACGCCAGATGCCATCTTTTCGCTCGACAACGGCATGGCAACCGCCCGCATCAAGGGCCTGGGGGGCGCGCTGCAGTGGCGTGACGGAGCGTTGCATGTGCTCGATCCGGTCCAGGGTTTGTACGTCAAGGCGACCTTCCCGGCCGCGCCGCAATGAGCGTTCAGGCGGGCTGTTCGGGCTGATTGCGCATGAAGTCGGCCAGATCGCTCAGCTTCATGTCCAGCGCGGCGCGCAAAGTCGTATCGGCGACCTGTTCGGCCAGTGCCTGCCGCATGCACAGCATCCACTGGTCGCGCTCCGCGGTGCCGATGGCGAAGGGCATGTGGCGGCCGCGCAGACGCGGGTGGCCGAACTTCTCGATGTAGAGCTGCGGTCCGCCCAGCCAGCCGGAGAGGAACATGAACAGCTTTTCCTCGGAACTCGACAGTACGCGCGGATGCATTTTGCGCACACCATAGGTTTCGGGCAGCGTGTCCATCAGTGCGTAAAAGCGCTGGACCAGATTGCGCACGGCGGTTTCGCCGCCGAGTTGCTGGTAGTGGGTTGTGGGTGTGTTCATGGGGCTATCAAGTGTTGGCGGATTGCCGCGCTTCAAGAGCCTCCCAGCGTTCCAGCAGGCCGTGCAGTTCGGCGTCGATGGCGGCCAGTCGCGTCGACACGGCCTGTGCTTCCTGCGCGTCCTGGTACAGCGCCGGGTCTTCAAGGCGGGCGGAGAGGGTTTTCTGCTCGGTTTCGAGCGCGGCGATCTTTTCGGGCAGGGCTTCGAGTTCGCGCGCTTCCTTCCACGAGAGCTTGAGTGCGGGTTTAGCCACTGGTGGCTGGTCTTCACGCCGTCCATCTGTTACGCGCCGTTCCGCCAGCGCCGACTTTTGCGCGGCACTGGTGGCGGCCTGCTGCGCGGCGCGTGCCGTGGCTTTCCGGTCGGCCTGATAGGCGGCCCAGTCGCTGTAGCCGCCGGCATATTCGCGCCATGTCCCGTCGCCTTCGGCGGCCAGCGTCTGGGTGACGATGGCGTCGAGGAAGGCGCGGTCGTGGCTGACGAGGAATACCGTGCCGTTGTAGTCCTGCAGCAGGTTTTCCAATAATTCCAGCGTGTCGATGTCGAGGTCGTTGGTCGGTTCGTCGAGCACCAGCACGTTGGCCGGGCGG
>JAUXNZ010000256.1 GCA_030682595.1 Rhodocyclaceae bacterium
GCGCTCCATGGTCAGGCTCCTTTTGCCTGGGTGAGTTTTGCCGATGCCGTGGCCAGGTTGAGGTTGTTCATGTAGGCATCGACATAGGCGCCGGCCTTGGCGCCGAAGTCCATGTGATAGCTGTGCTCGTACATGTCGAGCGCAAGCAGCGGCGTCGCGCCGGCGACGTTGCCGGTGTGGTCGGCCGCCCAGGTGTTGACGAGCTTCCCGTCGCGCGGCGACCAGGCCAGCAGCACCCAGCCCGAGCCGCCGCCCATGGCCTTGCCCATGGCGGAAAACTGCGCGGCCCACTGGTCGAGGCCGCCGAAATCCTTGCCGATTTGCGCCGTAAGTCCAGTGCCGGCCTGGCTGGCGCCGAGGCTGTCGAAGAAGGCTTCGTGCAGCAGCATGGAGTTCATGGCCACCATCTGCTCGCGCTTGAGGCCATTGACGACGAAGATCGGGGAGGTGGCCCAGTCGAGCGTCGCCAACTGGGTTTCGATGGCATTGAGACGTTTCACCGCGCCGCTGTAATTGTTTTCCCAGTGGCTGACGATGATCTTTTCCGACATACCGGCAATGGCGCCGGGGTTGCAGGAGAGGGGTTTGATGTCGTAGGGCATGATGATTTCCTTACATGAATAGCGAGTAGGCAAGGCCCAGCAGCGCGCAGGCGCCGATGACCTTCATGACGTCGATCTTGTATTTCCACAGGGCGATGAACGACGCGAGGGCGATGATTACCGCAATCACGTCGAAATGCCCGGCGAAGGGAATTGCCTCGGTGGCACCGGGCCAGAAGGTGTGCCAGGCGAAGAAGGTGGCCAGGTTGAGGATCACGCCGACGACCGCCGCCGTGATGGCGGTGAGCGGCGCGGTGAATTTGAGTTCGCCGCGCGTCGACTCGACGATCGGGCCGCCGGCAAGGATGAACAGGAATGACGGCAGGAAGGTGAAGAAGGTCGCTACCGCCGCGCCCGCCATGCCGGCCGCGATCGGGTTGGCCAAGACACCCTGGTCGACGGCGCCGAGATAGCCGATCCAGGTGACAACCTTGATCAGCGGTCCCGGCGTGGTTTCACCCAGCGCCAGGCCGTCCATCATCTGCGGGCCGGTCAGCCAGCCGAAATGCTCGACCGCGCCCTGATAGACGTAGGGCAGCACGGCATAGGCGCCACCGATGGTGAGAAAGGCGGCCTTGGTGAAGAACTCGCCCATGTCGAAGAGCACCGGCATGCCGCTGAGAGCCAGCATGGCCGCGCCCCAGATCGCGACGAAGATTACGGTCAGCAGGATGGACTTGCCCCACGAGAACTTCGCGTGCGCCGGGGGCGGGGTGTCGTCGTCGAGGATGGCCCGGCCCTGCGCCGCCTTGCCGGAGGCGCCATGCCCGCCGCCGCCCGCCTTGAACTTCGCCGGCAGCAGTTTGCCGCCAATGGCGCCCAGGATGCCGGCGGCGAGCACGATCCAAGGAAAGCCGATCTTGAAGAAAAAGATGCCGATGAAGGCCAGTGCGGCAATCGTCATCAGCACCTCGTTCTTCAGCACCTTGCTGCCGATGCGCCAGGCCGCGAACAGCACCACGGCGACGACGGCGGGCTTGATGCCGTAAAAGATGCCCTGCATGGCCGGCACGTCGCCGTAGCTCAGATAGACGCCTGCCAGTACGGTGACCAGCACGAAGGCCGGCATGAAGAACAGGATGCCGGTCATCACCGCGCCCTTCACGCCATGCATCAGCCAGCTGATATAGATGGCGAGCTGGATCGCTTCCGGCCCGGGCAGCAGCATGCAGTAGTTGAGGGCGTGCAGAAAGCGATGTTCGGAGAGCCAGCGCCGCCGTTCGACCAGTTCATTGTGCATCATCGAAATCTGCCCGACCGGACCGCCGAAGGCGATGAAGCCGAGCTTGAGCCAGTATTGGAAGGCTTCGCCGAGCGTGGGTACGGGCGGGGCGGCGCCCAAAGTCGGCGCTGGCGGGACGGCGGTTGTGTTGTCGGTCATGGTTTTCTCCTTGCTGAGGGGTTTCTGCGGCGACGTTCAGTGACCCATCAGCGCCTGGATTTCGCGGTGATAGCCGAAATAACGCTCGCGGGTGATGTCGTTCTTGCCGTACTTGATTTCGTTGTTCAGGATGTCCTCGAAGCGCTGCTCGGCATCGGCCGCGCCGTCAACCTTGACCAGGCCGTCATAAATGATGTCCACCAGACGGTCGGCGTAGATGATGATTCTTTCTTCGAGCTTGTGGAGCGTGTAGTCCTTGACCGGCAGGCCAAGTTCGGTGGCTTCGGCAGCGGTCAGGCCGCCACGGATGTGTTTTTCCATGATGACGTTGATGGTGTCGGGCAGTCCGAGGGCCTTGCCCATCTCGGCACCGAGGAGGCCATGTTCGATGGCATGGGTTTTCGCCTTGCCGAGGTCGTGGAAGAGCGCGCCCCGCCCGACCAGTTCCATGTCGACTTGGGTGCCACTACCACTGACGACGCGGCGCGCAATGTCCAGCGCCCGGCCGGCGACTTTCAGCGAATGGTCCAGGTCTTCCGCCGACATGTCGGCATCCTGCAGCAGCTTGATGTCCGCCATGTCGAGTGTGTAGTCGCGTCCCCGCCTGCGGATGCCATAGTAGTCGAGCGCCTCGTCGCGCGTGGCGACATCTTTTCCCCAGATTTTCGTGAACTTGCTGTCCAGGTCTTCGCGCAGGTGCTCGATGTATTCGCGCAGCCCTTCCGGGCCAAACTTCGCCTGGATCTCGGGAGCGAAATCGATGATTTTCGTGAAGTCGTGGCGATCCAACTGTTGGTCGGGATCGTTGATCCAGGCATGAAGTTCGGCATAGTCCTTGCCGGTTCTGGAAATGCTGGTTTGCAGATGCTTTGTGGTGGGTGGCATGGTGCAACCTCCTTCAGGTTCGATTGATAACGGGGAGTGCTACGGCTGCTGGTAATTCGTGTAAAGGCCGTCGAGGACGCGGCCGGCGGCGGTCAGTCGCGCGTCGTCGTCGCTTGCGCCGGCACGCAGGCCGGCCAGCACGGCTTCGATGCCGGATGCCTCAGGCAGCGGTGCGCCGCCGACATCGAGGAAATGAATGATGGCGCCGATCCTGGCGATGGCCGGGTCGGCGTCGAGCCCGAAGCTCGCGGCCAGCACCTCGAAACTCACGAGTTCGGAGGCATGGCTGGTTGGGGCGACATGGGTGAATGTGGCGTGGTCGAAGTCAAAGCCGAGCGCATCCGGCGGGCAGTCGGCCGGCGTTTCAAGCCAGAGGAAATTTGCCCGTGGGTCGATGAAGCGGCGGATCAGCCAGGCGGAGGCCATGCGATCCACCCAGATGTTCTTGCGCGTTGCCCAGGTGCGACCAGAAAAGTCGGCGCTGGCGAGACGGCGGATGGGGCTGGCAACGGCTTGCGGCTCGTTGGGTGACAGACGCCTGGCCAAGGCGGCCAGGGCTTGTTGCGCCTGATGGTGCGCCGTATCCGGGAAATAATCGACTTCCTCCAGTGCGGCCAGTTCGCGCGTTATCCGCCGCAGGGTTTTTTCATCCGCGCTGGCCGACCGCGTATCGGCAATCAGTGCGCCATAGTCGGCACTGCGATCGAGTAGCTGGCGGAAGACTTCGTCCTGCGCCCCATCGGCCGCCACATACAACACTTCGGCGCTGCCTTCGCTGTTCCGCACATCATCGGCCAGAGCGCGCAGCGCCGCGCCGGTTTCATCGCGAGCCGGCAGCAGATAGACGCCATCGCGCAAGGCCGCGCAGCCGAGGGTCTTGATGGCACGCCACAGGCGCATCCGTGCCGCCGCATTGCGTGTGGGCAGGGTGGTGACGAGGACAAGCCATTCGACGAGTTGGATCATGTAGAGAACTTTACATGAGTGTTATAAGCATTGCAACTACTATTTTGTAGAGTATTCAACTCAATGGTAGAGGTTGTTGCATAAGCGCTGCCCGCCTTGTTTGGGTATTATCTGCACAAGAATAAACAACGGATTCGAGGGGGTTCTATGTCACATCTGCTGACGGTTTCCCGCGCGGCCCATTTGATTGGTGCGACGCGCGCCGATATGCAAAAGCTGATCGCCAGTGGTGCCCTGTTTTCGCAGGACGGCATGGTGACGACGACGGATTTGCTGAAGGTCTTCCCTGACGTGCAGCTGGAAGATTCCGGCGCTTTCGAGCGGACCACCAAGATTCGCGAGGAGGCTTTCGGCCGGCGTATCCGCGAGCGTGTGCTGCCCAACCAGGAAGTGCTGGCGCAGCGGCTGGCGGCGCAGAGCGAAGAGCTGGCCGAAGTGCGGCGCCATCTCGCCCATTATCACGATCTTATCGAGGCCCTGCAGGAACGCATCGAGATGATGCGCGCTGCGTCACCCTCTGAACAACTCGCCGCATTGGCCGAGTTTCTCGACGCGGGGCTGGCCGGCGTGCTGGGCAGCGAGGAACCCGCGGATACCCTGGAGGTGCTCGATGATGTGCTCCGCGTCATGACCGCGCATGTGAAGGTCAAGCCTTCGGGCCACGAATTTTTCGTCGAAGGCAACGAGACGGTTCTCGAAGCGGCATTGCGCGCCGGGCTGGCGCCATCCTACGGCTGCCGCAACGGCAATTGCGGCCTGTGCAAGGCGCGCATCGTTGCGGGGCGGGTGCAGCAGGTGAACCACACCGACTACCCGTTGTCGGCCAGCGAGCGCGCCCAGGGCCATACGCTGCTTTGCTCGCACACGGCAATCACCGATCTCGAAATCGAGATGCTCGAAGCGAAGCTGCCGGCCGATATTCCCGAGCAGGAAATTGTCGCCAAGGTAAAGAAAATCACGCCGCTGGCGCCTGATATCCTTCTGCTGCACCTGCAAACGCCGCGCTCCAGCCGCTTGCGCTTTCTGGCCGGTCAGCGCGTCACCTTGAGCGTCTCGGGTTCCACCGCCAACTTCCGCGGCGATTACCCGATTGCCTCCTGTCCCTGCGATGACCGCAACCTGTTGTTCCACATTTGCAATAATCCGGATGACGCGTTTGCGCGCCGCCTGTTTGCCGATGCGCTAAAAGTTGATGAATCGGTCAGCCTGTTTGGCCCATTTGGCGATTTCGTGCTGCAGAAGGACGTCACCAACGACATTGCGTTTGTCGTCTGCGATTCCGGTTTCGCGCCGGCGAAGAGCCTGATCGAGAGCGCCGTCGCCGCGGACGTGCCGGTGGCCCTGCAATTGATCTGGGCGGCGACGCGCGACAACGGCCATTATCTCGAAAACCAGTGCCGCGCCTGGGCTGACGCGCTCGAAACCTTCAGCTTCGTCACGCTGCGGGCGAGCGACCTGCCAGCGGCCGGTGCCGCTGCCGCGCAGCGCCTGCAGGCCGAAGCGGGTTTCGCCTGCCGCGAGGTCTATGTCGCCGGCCCCGCCGAATTTGTCACGGCGGCCTGCACGGCGCTGACGGCCGCCGGCCTGCCTGCCGGCCAACTACATTTCGATTCGTTCTGACTCCACTCCGTCCCCTATGCGTCCCGCCCAACTCTCCTTCATTCTCGACCGTGAATTTCAGAGCACGGCCGCCGGCCACCATACCCCCGTGATGCTGTGGGGGCCGCCGGGGGTCGGCAAGTCGCAGATCGTCGCCCAAGTGGCCGCGCGTCACGACGTGCCGGTGGTCGATATCCGTCTGTCGCAGATGGAGCCTTCCGATCTGCGCGGCATTCCCTTTCGCGTCGGCGACCATGTCGAATGGGCAACGCCGTCGATGCTGCCCGATGCCGTGCGCCACGGTCCGGCTGGCGTGCTGGTCCTCGATGAGATCACCTCGGCCCCGCCCGCCGTGTCGGCTGCCGCCTATCAATTGATTCTTGACCGGCGGCTGGGCGACTACCGGGTGCCGGATGGCTGGGCGATCTTCGCCGCCGGCAATCGCCAGGGCGACCGTGGCGTCACCTATGCGATGCCGGCGCCGCTGGCCAACCGCTTTTCCCACTACGCGGTGGATGCCCACCTCGATGACTGGGCGGCCTGGGCTTACGCCAACGGCATTGATGAAGGGCTGATTGCCTTTTTGCGCTTCAAGCCTGAACTGATTTTCGATTTCGACCCGGCGAAGAACGCCGGCGGCGAGATGGCCTTTCCCAGCCCGCGTTCGTGGGAATTTGCCCACCGCGCCTTGCAAAAGTTTGGCGACCATCCCGAACTGCTGGCCGGTGCGCTGGCGGCCTGCGTCGGACAGGCGGCGGGGATCGAGTGTGCCGCATTTATCGACAGCCTCGACCGGCTGCCCGATCTCGATGCCATCTGCGCCGGTCAGGAGGTCGCCGCGCCGGCCGAGATCGACCTGCAATACGCCGTCGCCGCCGCGCTGGCGGGCCGTGCGTTGCGGGTCAAGGGCGCGCCGGACGCCCAGGCCGTTTGGGGCAACATCCTCGACTACGCGCAGAAATTTCCCCAGCGCGAAATGGGCGTGATGCTCGTTTCCGACATGCATCGCGGCATCGGCCAGGCCTTGTTTGCCGTGCCGCAGTTTTCCGGCTGGGCGAATGCCGTGGCCGACCTGATGCTGTATGAGTGAGGGCGGCGCCCCCCTTTTCCTGGCAGCCGAGGGAAAGCTGGCCGCGGCCAGAACCCGGCTGATTCTCGACAAACCCTTCCTCGGCGCGCTGGTGCTGCGCCTGCCCCTGAAGCCCGCTGGCGCCTGGTGCCGCACCACGGCGACCGACGCCCGTGCCATCTACTACAGCCCGAACTGGATCGAGAACCTGACTTCCGCCGAGGTACAGTTCGCGCTGGCCCACGAGGCGTTGCATTGCGCGCTGGGCCACTTTGCGCGGCGCGGCCATCGCGTGCAGCGCAAGTGGGATCTGGCCTGCGATTTTGCGATCAATCCGCTGCTGCTTGACGAGGGCCTCAAACCGCCGCCCGGTGCGCAGGCGCTTGACCTCTATCGCGGCATGGCTGCCGAGGAAATCTATCCCT
>JAUXNZ010000260.1 GCA_030682595.1 Rhodocyclaceae bacterium
ATCCATCCTGAATGGCGCGCAGCTGGCGAGCCATGGCCTGGTCTTCGCCCAGTACATGAAACAGGAGCCAGCCGGCGAGGAAACCCAGGAATTCCTGCCTGGAGCGGGCATCGGCCTGGATCAGTTTTCCCTTCCAGTCCAGTACGTCACCCAACAATTTGGCATGGGTCTGGCGGTGGTGTTCAAGCACCCGGGCAGCGACGCCCTGGACGCGCATCAACTCCTCTTCGGTGCGGAAATGCTCCGCCGTGTAGGCGGCCAGGCCGGCGAACACGGCGTCCAGTCCTGCTTGTTCCGGATGGTCGTCAAGCAGGACGCGCGCCGTACCATTGACCAGCTCCACCAGGCGGCGATGCTGGCGATCGACAATGTCGATGCCGGTCAGGAAGTCATCGGTCCAAGTAAAGAAGTCCATGCTTCAAGTGTCGCGTTTCAATGTCCGCAAGGTGTCCAAGGCCGCCTGATAATTGAAGGCGTCGATCTGCCGCTCCAGCGCTGTCGCTGCAGCCCCAAAAACCTGGCGCAGCAGGGCGCGCTGTTCGACGAGCAGGTCGGCCACGGTGATGTCGTCGGCGGCGAGCAGGTTTTCCAGGCGATCGAGCAGGTGCGAGATTTCGGCCGGGGCGGCGTGCGCGGGCACGGCTGTTGCATTTGTCTCGGCGGGCAGGCCGGCGACCGCTGTTCGTAGTGTTTCCAGCGCCTCGCCCAGCGTCGCCAAAAGCGGTGCGAGCAGTGGTACGTTCGGATTATCCCGCCCATTGCGCAGGACGGCTTCGAGTTCGGTGGCGGCTGACGCGAGGCGCGTCAGTCCCAATGTGCCGGCCGCGCCCTTGATGCCATGCGCCAGATTGCGCGCGACTTCTCGCTGGTCATTCGCCAGCAGCGCCTCGATCCGCGCCAGGTCGTCCTGGTGGCGTTCGCTGAAGTCGCGCAGTAGTTGCACATAGCGATTTACCTGGCCATTCACCAGGCGCACGGCTCTCTGCATTTCCGGACCGTCGAGGCTGGCCAGTTGCTCGGGCAGGGCAGGCGTGAGCGCGGCGGCGGCGTGCTCCGGGACGGCCGGTGACAGCGAGCCCGGTGTTGCCGTGTCCGGCAACCACCTGAGCAGGGTATCGAACAGGGCATCCGGGGCGACCGGCTTGGTGATGAAGTCGTTCATGCCGGCGGCCATGCAGCGTTTCCGGTCCTCGGCGAAGGCATTCGCCGTCATGGCCAGAATGGGGATGGTTTTGCCCTGGGCGAGACGGCGAATCTGTAGTGTCGCTTCCACGCCGTCCAGGACCGGCATTTGCATGTCCATCAGGATGAGGGAATATCTTTTCCCACTGGCGATCAGGCGCACGGCGATCGCGCCGTTTTCCGCCAGTTCGACCACCAGGCCGGCGTTTTCCAGCAGACCGGCCGCCACTTCCTGGTTGATGGGGTCATCTTCGACCAGTAGTATCCGTGTCCCGCGGTGGTCGCGCGCCAGAATGGCTTCGGCGTTGCGGTTATGCTGGGCCGGCGCTGTAGTGGTTGTCTCCGCCACGGTGCTTGTTGTTTTGTCGGTGCCCTTGGCCAGACGTGCCGTGAACCAGAAGGTGCTGCCCTTGCCCGGCGTGCTGTCAACACCGACATCGCCCCCCATCAATTCGGCGATGTGGCGGGTGATGGCCAGTCCGAGGCCGCTGCCGCCATAACGGCGCGTGGTGGATGCATCGGCTTGCTCGAAGGCGGAGAACAGGCGCGGAATCGTTTCCGAGTCGATGCCGATGCCGGTGTCTTCGACCTCGAAGCGGATCAGGGCGCTGGCGGCATCCTCGGTCAGCAGGCGGCAACGCAGGGTGACCTGGCCGACGCGGGTGAACTTGATGGCGTTGCTGGCCAAGTTGAGCAGCGCCTGCATCAGGCGGGTCGGATCACCCTGCAGGTTGGCTGGCAGCGGCCCCGTATCGACGATCAGTCGTAGCCCTTTATCGCGGGCCGCCTCACGCAGCAGCGAGGCGATATTGGCGGGGATGGCGGCGACGGCGACGGGGACAGACTCGATGATCAGTTTGCCCGCCTCCACCTTCGAGAGGTCAAGAATGTCGTTGATGAGTCCGAGCAGCAGGCGGCTGGCCTGCTCGATGCGGTCGAGCTGTTCATTCTGTTTTGGCGTGACTTCGCCACGCCGCATCAGGTACGTCATGCCGAGAATGGCATTCATCGGCGTGCGGATTTCGTGGCTCATGTTGGCCAGGAAGGCGGCCTTGCTGCGGCTCGCCGACTCGGCCTGGTTCAGCGCGAATTCGAGCTGAGCGGTGCGCTCGGTGACCAATTTTTCTAGATGATGGCGGTGCCGGTCGAGTTCTTCGCCCAGATGTTTTTTCTCGGTGACATCTTCCTTCACTGCCACATAGTGGGTGATGGTTCCATCCGGTTGGCACAGGGGGGAGATGATGGCGAACTCGACGTATTCGCTGCCATCCTTGCGCCGATTGGTGAGTTCGCCTTTCCAGGGCTGGCCGCGGGAGAGCATTTGCCACATCGCGGCATGGGTCGCGGGCGGCGTCTTGCCAGATTGCAGGATGCGCGGGTTCTGGCCGATCACTTCCGCGCGACTGTAGCCGGTGGCTTGCAGAAAACTCGCGTTGACGTATTCGATCTTGGCGTCGAGGTTGGTGATGACGATGCTTTCCGGGCTTTGCTCCATCGCCTGGGCGAGCTTGCGCAGCTCATCCTCTCTGGCCTGCAATACCGTCGCCGCCCGGCGCTTCTGCACGGTGCGCCAGATATCGTTGGCGATCAGTTGCACGGTTTCCACATCCGTGCCGTCGTAATCCTCGGTCTTGTTGCCGACGCCCGCCAGCATCACCACCTTGTCGTTTTCGATCACCGGTACGGTGATCAGCCGCCTTAGCGCGGAATGCCCTTCCGGCAGACCACGCTTGTGCGGGTAGGCGGCATAGTCGTTGAAAATGATGGCCCTGCGTTCGTGGAATGCGTCCGCCCAGATACCGGCCTGGCTGACCGGATAGTGTTTGTCGAAAGCCGCTTTACAGTAGCGATCCAGGGTGCGCCGTGACCAGGCCGCCAATTCGATGGTTTCTTCATCCTCGTTGACGAAGTGAATGAAGGAAATTTGGCTGCCGGTGAGGTCTTCCGCCAGTTCCTGAACACGTTGCATGAAGGTGGCCTCGTCCAGTTGTTCGGCCGCCTTGGGTAGTTCCAGCAGCGCCTCGGCGCGACGGGCCTGCATGGCCAGGGTGGCTGCGCTGCGCTTGAACTCCGTGATATCCACATGTCCGCCGATCAGGCGGATGGCCTGACCGGCGTCATTCAGGGTCGGCACGCCCTTGGACGCGATCCAGCGGTAGCTGCCGTCCTTGTGGCGCATGCGGTATTCCATGTCGAATGCCGGCGTCGGATGGGCGACGAAGGCCATTACGCCGTCCAGGGTGCGCTGCAGGTCGTCGGGATGCAGGCGGTTGTGCCATTCGGCGTAGTCATCGGGCATTTCGGCGTCCGCGTAGCCAAGCTGCGCCTTCCATTCCGGAGAGAACTTGACCTGGTTGGTGACGATGTCCCAGTCATACAGACCCAACTGGGCGCCGGTGATGGCCACGCGCAGAAACTGCGCCTGCTCGGCAAGCTCGTTCTGGGCACGTTGCGCTTCCGCGCTGACCGCCAGCTGGCGGCGCTGGCGCTGCGAGTACAGCACAAGGCCGGCCAGCAGCGCCGTCAAGACGCCCGCCAGGGTGATCAGGATGGCGTGGTTGATGGCATCCGCCAGGATCTCGCGGCGGTCCATCTTGGCCAGCAGATACCAGTCGGTGCCGGGAATGGCGTGCGTCACGCCGATGGCTTTCACTCCCCGGTAATCTTCTCCCTCCAGCGGCTGGCCCAGGCGGTCGGGGTGGGTGATGGCCTGGACAGTCAGCCGCTGCGGGTTCGCCAGCGGCACGCGCAATTGCAGCGCGGCACCGGGCGCAAAACGCACAGCGCTGATGATCTGGACGTGCTCGCCATCGCGCCGGAACAGCAGGACCTCGCCGCTGGCGCTGGGTTGCGGCCAGGCGCGGGTTGCGGCGGGCATGTAATCCTCGCTGTCGCTGCGCAGGACGACGATGGGGCCCGGCTGCTGGTCGGAGAGCGTGACGCGGGCGACGAAATCCAGGTGAAGTTGGCCTGCCTCATCCAGGTACGGGCCGAGGCGGCTGACCCGGTGCGGCGTGGCGGCAAGAAAGCGCGCCCATTCGGCCGGTGCGGCCGCGCTGGCTGCGGCGTCGGCCGTTTCGCCGTGCGTGGTTTGCCACAGAAATTCGCCCTGGGCATTCAACAGCACGATCCTGGCAAAGGTTTCCGGGCTGGTGAAGTCGGCGAGCCGCTTGAGCAGGCGGTCGCGGCTGGTGGTGTCGCCCTGTTGCTGCCAGGGCTGATAGGCGGTGGCGAACAAGGGGCTGGTGCGCAGCAGGTTGGCGTCGCGCTCCCTTTCCTTCAGCCAGTCGCTGACCTGCCGGGCCTTGCTCTCGGCGACCGCCTGCAGTTGGGTAATGCCAACGGCCTTCTTTTGCGCGACGACGTTCTCGACGATGGCGGCGGTGAAGGCGAGGATCAGGGCGGCCAGCCAGGCCAGCGCCCAGCGAATCTCGCGCCAGGTAGATTGCGGCGCGGCTGCCAGGGGACGGGGGGGCGGTGCGTCCGGCAACGGTGGCGGGCTCATGGCGCGGTTTGCACCGCCGCGCCCACATCGGCACAGGCTTCGGCCACGCTGGCAAAGACGACAAAGCTGGAGAGAAACGCATCGACCACGGCCGGATCGAAGTGCTGGCCGCGCCCGGCGGCGATGATGTCGCGGGCCGCTGCAAAGGACAGCGCGGGTTTATAAACGCGCGGCGTGACCAGCGCATCGAACACGTCGGCCAGCGCCATCAATCGCGCCGAAAGCGGGATGGCTTCGCCCGCCAGCCCGTCGGGATAGCCGCCGCCGTCCCACTTTTCGTGATGCCAGCGGGCGATTTCCTTGGCGGTGTTGAGAAAGTCGGCGCTCTGGTGCGCCGCTTGCTCGGCTTTTTCGATGGCTTCCGCGCCCAACCGGGCATGGGTCTTCATGATCACCCATTCTTCCGCGGTGAGCGGGCCGGGCTTGAGCAGGATGTGGTCGGGGATGCCGACCTTGCCAATGTCGTGCAGCGGGGCGGACTTGACCAGCAACTGGATGGCATGGCCGCTCAATTGCTCGGCAAAGCGGGGGTGGTCGGAGAGCTCCCAGGCCAGGGTGTGCACATATTGCTGGGTGCGGTGAATGTGGTTGCCGGTTTCCGGGTCGCGAATTTCCGCCAGATAGCCCAGCGCGTGGATGCTGACATCCTGAATCAGCGAGTTTTCGGCCATGCGCCGTTCAACCTCGGCTTCCAGCCAGTTGTTTTGCGCGGTGAGCCGGTCGCGGGCCAGTTTCAGTTCCAGCTGGGTCGCCACCCGCGCCAGCACGACGGCCGGCTTGACCGGCTTGGCGATGTAATCGACGGCGCCGAGCTTGAGGCCGCGCTCTTCGTTGATCTCGTCGTCGAGGGCGGTCACAAAAATCACCGGGATGTCGCGCGTGGCCGGATCTTCGCGGAGTCGGGTGATGACGGCGTGGCCATCCATCTCGGGCATCATCACGTCGAGCAACACCAGGTCCGGCCGGGGCGGGGAGGCGATGGCCCGCAGCGCCTGCTCGCCGGAACTGGCGGCGCGCACGCGGTAGTGGGGGCGCAATATCCAAGCTAGCACCGCCAGATTGGCGGGTTCGTCGTCGACGATCAGGATGGTTGAGTCAGTCAAGGCATGCGCTCACTGAAAACCCGAGCGCGCAGTATAACCAAGGTAGCGTTCCCGCAGGGTTTGCGCGAACTGCATCACGGTCATGGCGTAGAAGCTGCTGCGGTTGTAGCGCGTGATGACATAGAAGTTTTGATAGCCGAGCCAGTATTCCGTGGGCGCGGCGGGCGTGACCAGATCGATCAGCGCGGCGGGGGCGTCGGGAGCATCGGCGGGGATCTCCACGCCGAAGTCCGCCATTTCCCGAGGGCGTCGTTGGGGCAGGATGCCGGCGTCGATGAGCGGCTGCGCCGTCCCGCCAGCGCCGACTTTTAATGCAATCGGCCCGCCGCTTTCCCAGCCGTGCTCCCGCAAAAAATTCGCGGCGCTGCCGATGGCGTCGGCCGGGCTGGCGGTGAGGTCGATGCGCCCGTTGCCGTCGAAGTCGACGGCGTAGGCGCGGATGCTGGAGGGCAGAAACTGCGGCAGGCCGATCGCCCCGGCGAAGGAGCCCATGTAGCTGTCGGGTGCGCGGCCTTCATCGCGCGCCAGCAGCAGCAGCGCTTCGAGTTCGCGGCGGAACAAATCCGCGCGCGGCGGATAGTCGAAGGCCAGCGTGGCCAGCGCGGCGAAGCTGCCGAAACGGCCCAGTTGCCTGCCGTAAAAAGTTTCGATGCCGATGATGGCGACGATGATTTCAGCGGGTACGCCGAAGTGCGCCTCGGCCCGGGCCAGCGTGGCCTGATGCTGGCGCCAGAAATCGAGTCCGGCCCTGCTGCGGCGCGGTTCGATGAAGCGCTGGCGATAGGCCGTCCAGGAACGCATGCCTGGATCGGCGGGTGGCGCGATGGCTTTCAACACCGCGGGCAGCGGCCGGGTGTTCTGGAACAGCGCGGCGAGGCGCTCCGCATCCAGTCCGTGACGTGTCTGCATGGCGGCGATGAAGGCCTGCACTTCCTCGCGCTGGGCGTAGTTGTCGGCGTGAGCCGCGTTGGCGAGGAGCAGGCAGCAAGCCAGTAAGACATAACGGGTCATGTGGCTTCGGTGTGGGTTGCGACTGCTAACTCAACAGCACTTCTGCCACCATGGCCGGCGACAGCACGGTAACGCCGCGAATCGTCTTGCCGTAAAGCGGGCCGAAATGAGTGCGATCTCCCGTCATCAGTATGTCGCAATGCTGACGGATGGCGGCGGCCAGTACCGGCTGGTCGTTTTCTGGCAAAACCCGCGTTTCCGGGAACAGTTCGCTGCTGGCAAAAAAGCTGCCTTGGCGAATCCGCGCGGCCATGGCGTCCAGCACGGCAAGGCCCTCTGGCGCCTTGGCGGCCAGGTTGCGCCGTGCCTCTTCGAAGACGTAGGCATCCGCCCATAGTTCATGTTCGGCGGCGGCGCAAAGGGCCAACAGGTGGCGCACCGCCCCGGCGGCGCGTGCCGCCGAGAACAGGATGTTGGCGTCAAGGAAAATGCGCACTGCGTCAGTGCGATTTCTTGTTCAACACGGCGGCCAGTTCGGCTTCCGCCGCGTCGAATTCGCGCAGGCGCTCGGCGCTGTACATCTCAATGGGCAGGGTCACGGCCGGCCGCAGCAAGATGCCTTCCGGGGTTGTTTCCGCGATCAGTTGATCGTTGGCGGAAAGCCCCACGGCTTGGCGCAGCTTGGCGCTGAGGGTGATGACACCGCGTTCGGTGATGGTCAGGGTGGTTTTCATGCTTTGCAGTATTGCAGAAATGCAGCGAAATCGCAAAAATCAGCCGTGTCACGGTTTGAAGCCTGACACGCGGCGGCGCAGCGTGCCGAGCGCGGTGGCCGATTCGGTGCCGTAGCGTAGCCCGGCATACAGAGCGGCAATCGTGCGAATATCGTCCGCGCCGGCGGGTAATTCGGCGGCGACGCGGGTCGCGTATTCCTGTGGGCCTTCCCAGGCGTGGCGGGCGAGGCCGCGGCGCGCCAGGCGGCGTGACAGTTTGTGCCACTGCCGCTCCACCGGGTCGCGGCGCGGCCGGCGATAGAGCATCACGCCGGCGAGCGTCAGCAGCATCAAGCCGCACAGCACGGCGAGCGTGGCGGTCATGCCGCGCCAGTCGGGGGCGGCCAAGCCCAAACGCTTGAGAAAATCGCGCTGGCGTTCCGGGTTGTAGCCGAGCACCCACTGGTTCCAGGCATTGCTGACCGCCCACCAGCGAAAGCGCGCCGTGCGCAGCCAGTCGAAGCCGGCGCCGGACAGCCAAGGCAGCGGCTCGCCGACCGGCACCGCGGCGGCGAGGTTCTGTTCAATGCGCGCCGGCGCGCTGACGGCCGTGGGGTCGACGCGCACCCAGCCTTCCCGCTCCAGCCAGACCTCGGCCCAGGCGTGGGCGTCGGACTGGCGGATCACCCAGGTGTCATCGACGGGATTGCGTTCGCCGCCCTGGTAGCCGGTGACGACGCGCGCCGGCACGCCCGCCGCACGCATCAGCACGACGAAGGAGGCGGCGAAATGCTCGCAAAAGCCGCGTTGGTGGTCGAAGAGAAATTCGTCGGCGAGGTGCGCGCCCATCAATGGCGGTTGCAGCGTGTAGATAAAGCGCTGCGCGCGCATGAAGTCGGTGGCGCGTTGCACGCGGTGCCGGTCGCTGCCACCTGCGGCCTGCCAGCGGGCGCCGAGGGCAAGGGTGCGCGGATTGTCCGTGGTAGGCAGGGCTTGGCTTTCAGCCAGGACTTTGTCGTTCTCCGGCGCGTGGAGCACACTGGGCCGCGATTCCAATGCGTAGCGGATGCGCTCCCGCACCGGTTTCCTGGCGTGGAGCTGGAAGTCCGATGTCGCCAGGGTGTCGGCGGGCAGGGTGGCGGGTAATTCGAGCGCGAACAGCCAGGGTTTGTTATGCGGCTCCAGCGTTACCGCGTAGCGATAAGCAGTGCCGCCGTGCTGCGTCTGGTAGGGCAGCT
>JAUXNZ010000262.1 GCA_030682595.1 Rhodocyclaceae bacterium
CTGGATCATGCGCTGGAACGCGATTTCGGCCTCGACAGCCTGGCGCGCGTGGAACTGCTCGCCCGCATCGAACGCGATCTGGGCGTGAAGCTGGCCGAGGCGGCCTTCGCCGAAGCCGAAACGCCGCGTGACCTGTTGCGGCAGATGGGCACTGTAGCTCACGTTGAAGCCACCGACGCCGTCCCGCCAGCGCCGACTTTTACTACAGTTATCGAGCATCCGCCGGACACCATCACCACCCTGACCGAAATGCTCGACTGGCATGTCGCGCGGCACGGCGAGCGGGTGCATATAACGCTGTATGGCGCGGATGAACAGAGCGCGGACATCACCTACCGGATGCTGCAAGCGGAGGCGCTGGCGCTGGCGGCGGGCCTGCTTGCGCAGGGCGTGCAGCCGGGCGATCGCATCGCCATCATGCTGCCCACCGGGCGCGAATTTTTCGCCGCCTTCTACGGCGCCCTGTATGCCGGCTGCGTGCCCGTGCCGCTCTATCCGCCGGCGCGTCCCTCGCAACTCGAAGACCACATGCGTCGCATCGCCGGCATTGTCGCCAATGCCGGGGCCGCCGTGCTCGTCACCGACCCGCGCGCCAAGCTGCTCGGCCATCTGCTTTCGGCACAATGCCCTGCGTTGCGGGAGGTGGCAACCCCGGCGGAGGTTTCACGGCCCGGCGGCACGCCACCCGCCTTGCCGCACCTCAAAGCGCATGACATCGCTTTCCTGCAATACACCTCCGGCAGCACCGGCAACCCCAAGGGCGTGGTGCTGACCCACGCCAACCTGCTGGCCAATCTGCGCGCGATGGAGCAGGCCTCGGGCGTCACCGCCGACGACATCTTCGTTTCCTGGCTACCGCTCTACCACGACATGGGCCTGATCGGCGCCTGCCTGGGAAGTCTGATGATTGGTTTCAAGCTGGTGCTCATGTCGCCGCTGGCCTTTCTCGCCAGGCCAGAGCGCTGGCTCGCCGCCATCCACCGCCACCGCGCCACCGTCTCGGCGGCGCCCAACTTCGCCTACGAACTGTGCGCCAACAAGTTGAGCGATGCCGACCTCGCGAGTCTCGACCTCTCCTGCTGGCGGCTGGCCTACAACGGCGCCGAGCCGGTCAGCCCGGACACGCTGGCGCGGTTTGCCGCGCGCCTGGCGCAATCCGGTTTCAACCCGACGGCCATGACCCCCGTGTATGGCCTGGCGGAATCCTCCGTGGGGCTGGCCTTTCCGCCGCTGGGGCGGGGCCCGCTGATCGACTGCGTGGACCGCAACACACTAGCGACGACCGGCATCGCCCGCCCTGCGTTGAAAATTCAAAGCGGACAACAGATCGTCACCTGCGGCCGGGTGCTGCCGGGTCACGACCTGCGCATCGTCGACGCCCAGGGCCGTGCACTGCCCGAACGCACCCAGGGCCGCGTGCAGTTTCGCGGGCCTTCAGCGACCAGCGGCTATTACCGGAACCCTGAAGCCACGGCAAAACTGCTCGATGGCGACTGGCTGAACACCGGCGACCTCGGCTATCTCGCCGCCGGCGAGCTGTATCTGACCGGGCGCGAAAAGGACATCATCATTCGCGGCGGCCACAATATCTACCCCCATGAACTGGAAGAGGCCGCGTCCCATGTCGAAGGCGTGCGGCGCGGCGGGGTGGCGGTATTCCCCGCCACCGACCCGCAGAGCGGCAGCGAACGGCTGGTGGTGCTGGCCGAGACACGCGAAAAAGATGCCGCGACCAAGGCACGCATCCTGGCCGAAATCAACCATCTCGCCGTCGATCTGATCGGCCTGCCGGCCGATGACATCGTGCTGGCACCGCCGCGCAGCGTGCTCAAGACCTCCAGCGGCAAGATCCGGCGCGCCGCCTGCCGCGAGCTTTACGAACGCGGCGAACTGGGCGGACAACCCGGCGCCACGGCGCGCGCGCCCTGGTTGCAGATGCTGCGGCTCGGTTGGGCCGGCGCCCAGGCGCGCAGCGGGCGACTGGCGCGCGCAGTCGGCGGCTGGGCATGGAGCCTCTGGGCCTGGACGGTATTCGCCACGCTGGTGCCGCTGGCCTGGATTTTGATCGTGCTCGCACCGGCGCTCACGCTGCGCCGCCACATCGCCCGGAGGATTGCGCGCAGCGCGCTGACGCTGACCGGACTGACCCCCGCAGTCACGGGCCTGCAGCACCTCGCTGGCAGTAGCCCGTTGATCGTCGTGGCCAACCACGCCAGCTATCTGGACGGACTCATTCTCACCGCCGTGCTGCCGCCGCGCTTCGCCTATGTCGGGAAACAGGAATTGCTGGGCAACCCCTTCGCGGCAATTCCCCTGCGGCGGCTGGACAGCGCCTTCGTTGAGCGTTTCGATGGCGCCCGCGGCGTCCTCGACACACGCACGCTGGAAACGCGCATGCATAACGGCGATGCCCTGCTCTTCTTTCCCGAAGGCACCTTCCGCGCGGCGCCGGGGCTGCTGCCATTTCGCATGGGCGCGTTCGTCATCGCCGCGAACACCGGCAAGGCGGTGGTTTCCGTTACCCTGACCGGCACCCGCGCCCTGCTGCCCGGCGAATCATTGCGGCCGCGTCACAGCCCGCTGCAGGTTTGGGTGGACGCGCCGCTGATCGTGCCACCAGATGATGGCTGGCAGGCCGCGCTGCAATTGCGCGACGCCGCGCGCCGCCAGATGCTGGCGCGGCTGGATGAACACGATACCATTGACGCCTGAACTTCAGAAAAGGATGACACCCATGACCCTACCCGACGACCCCGCCGCCTTGCAGTCGCTCTTGACCGATCTCAAGATCGAACACCACGACCTGGACGAAACCATTGCCAGGCTGGAAGGCGCGCCGCCGCATGACGAACTGCTGATGCGCCGTCTCAAGAAACGCAAGCTGCAACTCAAGGATCGCATTTCCGCCGTCCAGCGCCTGCTCGGCCCCGACCTGATCGCCTGATCCAACGACAAAATGGCGGTGACAAAACGGGGGCAGATACCTCCCCCCCTCCAAATCACCGAAGCGTGCCATGGATTTCTTCCAGACCCTGAGTCTCGCCCTGGTACAGGGCATCACGGAATTCCTGCCGATTTCCAGTTCCGCCCACCTGATCCTGGCGCAGGTGCTGTTCGGCTGGGAGGATCAGGGACTGGCGTTCGACGTAGCGGTGCATGGCGGCACACTGCTGGCTGTCATCCTGTATTTCCGCGTCCAGCTGGCGCACATGGCCGTTGCCGGCGCGGGCTCGCTGGCCGGCCGCTGGACACCGGATGCCAAACTTGCCTGGGCGGTGGTGCTGGCCACCTTGCCGGTGGTGGTCGCCGGCCTGCTGTTCAAGGATCTGGTGGAAGGCCCCCTGCGCGGGCCGCTGGTCATCGCCACCACGACGATCACCTTCGGCCTGCTGCTGTGGTGGGCCGATTACAGCGGCGGCAAAAACCGCGACGAATATTCGGTGAGCTGGCGTGATGCCTTGCTGGTAGGGCTGGCGCAGGCAATCGCCCTGATCCCCGGCACTTCGCGCGCCGGCATCACCATCACCGCTGCGCTGCTGCTCGGCCTCAAGCGCGAAGCCGCCGCGCGCTTCTCTTTCCTGCTGTCGATTCCGACCCTGCTGTCGTCCGCAGTGCTGGTCACCCGTGATCTGCTGGAAAGCGCCGAGCCGGTCGACTGGAGCGTACTCCTGCTCGGTTCCACCCTCGCCGCCATCAGCGCCTACCTGTGCATCCACTTTTTCATCCGCCTGCTGGAACGCACCGGCATGCTGCCCTATGTTATCTACCGCCTGCTGCTGGGCGCGGTACTGCTGATTTTGTTCTGGTAAGGAGCCGCTTCAAACTAGAATGAGGGGGAGAAACCATTTCCCCGTTCAACCACGGCCTGTCACTCGACGGCAAGGAGATGTCATCATGCAACTGACCAGCAACAGTTTCAAGGACGGGGAAAAGATTCCCGGCGAATACGCATTTTGCATCGAGGATACTGCGCGCCACGTCAGCCTCGGCGGTAACCGCAATCCACAGCTCGCCTGGCGCGACGCTCCCGCCGCCACCCGTTCCTTCGCCGTGATCTGCCATGACCCGGATGTTCCCAGCCGCGGCGACGACGTCAATCAGGAAGGCCGCAGCGTGCCGGCCAGCCTGCCGCGCATCGATTTCTTCCATTGGGTGCTGGTCGACCTGCCGGCCGGTGTCGCGCAAATCGCCGCCGGCGAGTTCTCGGCAACCGTCACCTCCCGCGGCAAGCCGGGTCCGGCGGCGGCGCATGAATCGCGCCAGGGCATCAACGACTACACCAGCTGGTTCACCGGCGACCACGACATGAACGGTGACTACCACGGCTACGACGGGCCCTGTCCGCCCTGGAACGACGAGCTGCGCCACCGTTATGTCTTCACCGTCTTCGCGCTCGATGTCGAACGCCTGCCGCTGGAAGGGAAGTTCACCGGCCATCAGGCGCGCGCCGCCATGCAAGGCCATATCCTGGCGCAGGCCAGCCTGACGGGCATCTATACGCTCAATCCCGCCGTCAGGCTTTGACTGTTACGCCGCTGGATTGTCGGGCTCGCCAAGGAATACCAAATGGGGGCGGACACCATTCCCCCGTTTTCCTTCGCCGCGATGGTAACGAAATGCTGTCTAACCCCATTCGAAACCGGGCTACCCGGTGGTGTCGCCCGGGGATTGATCCTTCTCGGTCGCACGCTCGCGTCGCCAGAGCACGGTCTTCCAAACCAGCAGCGCCGCCGGCAGCAGGTGCCAGACCACGTCGAAGATGTCGATGGGGCGGGTGAGCGTGCCGTTCATCGCCATGCGCGCCTTTTCGACGAGGTGCGGCTCGGGAACGAATGGCGCGCCCAGCATCAGCACGGTGATGACGATCAGGATCGGAAACGGAAACTCGCGGATGAATCGCATGGTGGGCTCAATCAGTTGGTGAACGGGGCGGGACGCGGCAGAACCCCTGCATCGGGATGGCCAGCGCGTCGTTGAACTTGCTCGAAAGGTTCTGCACGCCGATCCACGCCGTGATGGCGACAATCGCGTCGTCTCTGAAGAAGCGCTTGAGCTCGGTCATCGCGCGGGCGGTGCCGGCAGCGTCATTGAGCGTCACCGCCTCGGCGTAAGCGAGCGCCGCGCGCTCTTCCGCGCTGAAGACCTCGGGGTGCTCCGGCCAGCGGTCGATGCAGTCGATCTTCTCGTGCGCACCGTGCGCGGCGAGGAAATTGTGGGCATTGAAGTCCACGCAGAAATCGCAATGATTGAGCTGCGAGATGCGCACGCTCATCAGCATCCGCAGCAGGCCGCCGGGCGCGGCCAGCCGGTTGAAGCGGCCGATCAAAAGCAGGAAGACGAACATGATCGCGGGCTGCCGCCCCCACGCCCACATCGGGGACAGCACCTGCCCGTATTTGCGCTTCTGGTAGGCGAAAACCAGGCGCACGTACCAGGGAAAGTCACGTTCGGAAAGTTCGTCGAGTCGGTTGGCCATGGGCGGAACGGTAAAGTGGAGCGGAGGAAAGTCGGCGCTGGTGGGACGGCGCGTTATCATTTTATTGACCCTGGCCGCTTTTTACTGCTTTTTGCGCGCATTCTGCAGCGCACCCAATGAAACAGGGAAGCTCCTCATAAAGAGTCCCCCATCGAACAGGCGCTTGCCCCTGCCGTACCGACTTGAAATCAGGCCCAACCGACGCAAACTAACCCGGGCTCCCA
>JAUXNZ010000170.1 GCA_030682595.1 Rhodocyclaceae bacterium
CCCCGGCCCGGTGCTGATCGACCTGCCCTTCGACGTGCAGATCGCCGAGATCGAGTTCGATCCCGACACCTACGCCCCGCTCGCGGCCTACAAGCCCGCCGCCAGCCGCGCCCAGATCGAAAAGGCGCTGGCGATGCTGAACGCCGCCGAAAAGCCGCTGATCGTGGCCGGTGGCGGCATCTTCAACGCCGATGCCGACCGCCTGCTGGTCGAATTCGCCGAACTGGTCGATGTGCCGGTGATCCCGACGCTGATGGGCTGGGGCGCGATTCCCGACGACCACCCCCTGATGGCCGGCATGGTCGGCCTGCAGACCTCGCACCGCTATGGCAACGCGACCATGCTCGCGTCGGACTTCGTCATCGGCATCGGCAACCGCTGGGCCAACCGCCACACCGGTTCGGTGGACGTCTACACGCAGGGGCGCAAGTTCGTCCATATCGACATCGAACCAACGCAGATCGGCCGCGTCTTCGGCCCGGACCTCGGCATCGCCTCTGATGCCAAGGTCGCGCTTGAGCAACTGATCGCCGTCGCCAAGGAAATGCAGGCCGCCGGCACCCTCAAGTCGCGCCAGGCCTGGGTCGCCGACTGCCAGCAGCGCAAGGCCACCATGCTGCGCAAGAGCGACTTCGCCGACGTGCCGATGAAGCCGCACCGCGTCTGGCACGAGATGAACGCCTACTTCGGCCGCGACACGCGCTATGTCACCACCATCGGCCTGTCGCAGATTTCCGCCGCGCAGTTCCTCAATGTCTACAAGCCGCGCAACTGGATCAACGCCGGCCAGGCCGGCCCGCTGGGCTGGACGCTGCCGGCGGCGATCGGCGCCAAGGTGGCCGACCCGAGCGCCGATGTGGTAGGCATCTCGGGCGACTACGACTTCCAGTTCATGATCGAGGAACTCGCCGTCGCGGCCCAGTTCAAGGTGCCGTACATCCACGTCGTGGTGAATAATTCCTACCTCGGGCTGATCCGCCAGGCGCAGATGAATTTCGACATGGACTACTGCGTGCAACTGTCCTTCGACAACATCAACTCGCCGGAACTCGGCAGCTACGGCGTCGACCACGTCAAGGTCGCCGAGGGCCTCGGCTGCAAGGCGATCCGCGTGCATAAGCCCGAGGAAATCGCTGCCGCCTTCGATCAGGCACGCGCGCTGATGAAGCAGCACAGCGTACCGGTGGTGGTGGAGTGCATCCTCGAGCGCGTCACCAACATCGCCATGGGAACCGAAATCAATGCCGTGCGAGAATGGGAAGCCGTTCTCGACGTAACCGCCTGAACCGCACACCAACGGAGAAAAACAATGCCGAGATTTGCCGCCAACCTGACCATGCTGTTCAACGAAGCGCCCTTCCTGGAGCGCTTCGACCAGGCCGCCGCCGCCGGTTTCAAAGCGGTGGAATTCCTGTTTCCCTATGACTTCCCGGCCGAAACTTTGCAGGACGCCCTCAAGCGCAACCAGCTGCAACTGGTGCTGCACAACCTGCCGGCCGGCGACTGGGCCGCGGGCGAACGCGGCATCGCCTGCCATCCCGATCGCGTCCAGGAATTCCGCGACGGCGTCGGCCGGGCGCTCGCCTACGCCACCGCACTCGGGGTGAAGCAACTCAACTGCCTCGCCGGCATCCAGCCACCGGGCGTTGCGGATGCCGACGCACGCCGCACGCTGGTCGACAACCTGAAATTCGCCGCGCCAAAATTGCAGGTCGCCGGCATCAAGCTGCTGATCGAGCCCATCAACACTTTCGACATTCCGGGCTTCTTCCTCAACCGCACCCGGCAGGCGCTCGACATCATCAGGGATACCGGCTCCGACAATATCTTCGTCCAGTACGACATCTATCACATGCAGCGCATGGAAGGCGAACTGGCCAAGACCATCGAGAAGAACCTGTCCAGCATCGCCCACCTGCAACTGGCCGACAACCCGGGGCGCAACGAGCCGGGCACGGGCGAGATCAACTACGCTTTCCTCTTCGCCTTCCTCGACCGTATCGGTTATAAAGGCTGGATCGGCTGCGAATACAAACCCGCGACCACCACCACCGCCGGCCTCGGCTGGGTCGCCCCTTACCTAAAATAATTCTTGGGAGAATGAACATGAAAGTTGGATTCATCGGCCTCGGCATCATGGGCAAGCCCATGGCCCAGCACCTCATCAATGGCGGCCACACGGTCTATCTGTTCAGCCGCTCCGGCGTCACGCAGGACCTCATCGATGCCAAGGGCATCGCCTGCACGACGGCGAAGGATGTCGCGCATAACGCCGACGTCATCATCACCATGGTGCCGGACACGCCGGACGTCGAGAAGGTGCTGTTCGGCCGCGATGGCGTCGCGGCGGGGCTCACGGCGGGCAAGATCGTCGTCGACATGAGCTCGATTTCACCCATCGAGACCAAGCTGTTCGCCGCCCGCATCAACGAGATGAAGTGCGAATACATCGACGCGCCGGTTTCCGGCGGCGAGGTCGGAGCCAAGAATGCGGCGCTGACCATCATGTGTGGCTGCAGCGCGGCCGCGTTTGCCAAGGTCAAGCCGCTGTTCGAGCTGCTGGGCAAGAACATCACCCTGGTCGGCGGCAACGGCGACGGCCAGACCTGCAAGGTCGCCAACCAGATCATCGTCGCGCTGACCATCGAGGCGGTCGGCGAGGCCTTGCTGTTCGCCTCCAAGGCCGGCGCCGACCCGGCCAAGGTGCGCCAGGCGCTGATGGGCGGCTTCGCCAATTCGCGCATCCTCGAAGTGCATGGCGAACGCATGGTCAAGCGCACCTTCAACCCGGGCTTCCGCATCGAACTGCACCAGAAGGATCTGAACCTGGCGCTCTCCGGCGCGCGCGCTGGGCATTTCCCTGCCCAACACCGCCACCGCGCAGGAACTGTTCAATTCCTGCGTCGCCCATGGCGGCGCGGCCTGGGATCATTCGGCGATGGTGCGCGCACTGGAGATGATGGCCAACCACGAAGTCGCGCAAGCCGATTAACGTGAAATACGAAAATTGATGTCGAGTGACCCCCTGAGCGCAGCGAACAAACTTCGACCCCCGCCTCGGGGCGGGGGCTGGGGGTGGGGGGCGTCCATTGCTGTTAACGATTTCATGACACGGGGCGGGCTTGCTGACCATGAAAGTTAGGATGAAGCTCGACCTTCAGCGCGCCATCGGGCCGACGGGATGCTCCGCTCCGCTCATGTCACCCGGCGGCGGCCCCTGGTCGCCTCCTCCTTCTTTACTTCGTTACGCGGAGCACCCCGTCGGCCCGATCTGGAACCGTCGCCGGTTGATTGAGCCTTGCACGGACCAGCCCACCACGGGTGGCGAGAGGTCGATGCGGCGAAGTAAAGGAGGAGAGCCGGGCGTCGCCCGGCTCGGGGGACATGAGCGGCATCGACTACTCGCCACCCATGGCGCGCACCTGCCAGCAACGAGCGAGACTTTTTATGCGTCGCGCAAGTTGCGAAGCGCTCTGGAATAACTGACATGAATCCGCCCATCTCTGATCCGCCAGCCTTCCTGCGCGAATTGTTCGATGTGGCAGTGTCCGCCGTGCACCCGTCCATTTGCGTTCCGCCCCACCTGCCGCCCCCGCCCGATCCACGCCGCGGCCGGACGGTGGTCATCGGCGCCGGCAAGGCGGCGGCGGCAATGGCGGCTGCAGTTGAAGAACATTGGCCGGCGGACGCGCTGGAAAAACTCGGCGGCATGGTGGTCACCCGTTACGGCCACGGCGCGCCGACGCAACGCATCCGCGTCGTCGAAGCGGCGCACCCGGTGCCCGACGCGGCCGGCGCGCAGGCGGCAACGGAGATGTTTGCGCTGGTGCAAAACCTCACCGCCGACGACTTGGTGCTGTGTTTGATTTCCGGCGGCGGCTCCGCCCTGCTGGCGCTGCCGGCGCCCGGCCTGACGCTTGCCGACAAGCAGGCGGTCAATCGCGCCCTGCTCAAGAGCGGCGCCAACATCCACGAGATGAACTGCGTGAGGAAGCACCTCTCCGCCATCAAGGGCGGCCGCCTCGCGCTAGCCTGCGCCCCGGCGCGGGTGGTGACGCTGGGCATTTCCGACATTCCCGGCGATGACCCCTCCGTCATCGCCTCCGGCCCCACGCTGGCCGACCCGACGACGCGCCAGCAGGCGCTCGCCATTCTCGCCAAGTACCGCATCGAAGCGCCACCCCATGTCCGTGCCTGGCTCGAATCGCCCGACTGCGAAACGCCCAAGCCGGGCGACCCGCGCCTGCCCGAGAGCGAAATCCACGTCATCGCCACCGCGCAGCAGGCCCTGCAGGCCGCGGCGACCTACGCCCGCGAACATGGCGTTACCCCGCTCATATTGGGCGACAGCATCGAGGGCGAATCGCGTGACATTGCTTTCATGCACGCCGCCATCGCCCGGCAGATCGCGCAACATGGCGAGCCGGTACAGCGCCCCTGCGTCATCCTGTCGGGCGGCGAGACCACCGTCACGGTGCGCGGCAACGGCCGCGGCGGTCGCGCCGCCGAATTCCTGCTGGCGCTCGCCAGCGTGCTGGACGTGCCCGCCTGGGCCCTGGCCTGCGATACCGACGGCATCGACGGCACCGAAGACAACGCCGGTGCCTGGTTCGGCCCTGACATCCGGGAACGCGCCATGGAACGCCGTCTCGCCAGCGCCGACTTTCTCGCCAATAACGACGGCTACAGCTTCTTCGCCGCGCTCGACCAGTTGATCGTCACCGGCCCCACCCGCACCAACGTCAACGACTTCCGCGCAATTTACTTGCCCGTTGCGAGCTGATTCGCGCAGCGAACAGGGTCACGGGGTGAGGGTGCGAAAGGGATTTTCTATCCGCAGGCGACTATCGACGATCTGGCCATGCTGCATATCCTCCGTGAACAGGATGGTGCAATCGCATTCAATGGCAGCGGCGACAATCAGGCTATCGTAGAACGACCACCCATGTTGCACCGCCAATCGCGCCGCCTGCTGCGTCGTGGCAAACGACAGATCGCGGATGTTCAGGCAGCTAGCCAATGCATCGAGAGTTCGGCTGACCCGGACGAAAAGTTCGGGATACCGCTTCCGCGTGACGTTGCAATACTCGTTGAGCACCTGCACGCTGATCCAGGCGCCACCCGACGCGATGAGCTGACGTGCGACCTCCCGTTTTTCAGGCTCCGTCGTCGAGTAAGCGTAGATCAGAATGTTGGTATCGAGAAACCAGGTGTCACCGCGCATTGGCCTCTTCCCGATCGAACTTGAAACCGCGCGTATCGAGGAAAGGCTGACCCAGGCGTTCGATCATCGGCACCCCACCCGTCATCGGCTCGGCGGTACGCTGCCGACTTTCAAGAAATTCAACGAAATCGAGAACCTCCGCGACGCACTGCTCATTCAGGCGCTCCAACTTCGCGTCGATGCGTTGTTTTAATTGGGAGTTCATGTTTACCTCGCCTTGATGTCGTAGAGAATTTTCTCGAGCACGATAACACTTTTCGCCCATTTCGATCTGATTCACCTCATTTCAGTCAAGAGATTATTGACTGAAATGAATGCAATCTCCGCTTGCGTTTGCTGAACTCTTATATAAGATATTACTGCACCGCAACAATCACTTGTCCAGGAGATGTCATGGCCTTCAATCTGCCCGCCGGCGTGCAAGTCAACGCCCCGATTCACCCCCGTTTCGACGAAATCCTCACCAAGGATGCGCTGGAACTTGTCGCCAGCTTGCATCGCGCCTTCGAGCCGCGCCGCCAGGAATTGCTGAAGGCGCGTATTGCCCGTCAGGCAAAGATCGACGCCGGCGAGATGCCCGACTTCCTGCCCGAGACCAAGCACATCCGCGAGGGCGACTGGAAGGTCGCGCCGCTGCCCAAGGCGCTCGAATGCCGTCGCGTCGAAATCACCGGCCCGGTCGAACGCAAGATGATCATCAACGCCTTCAACTCGGGCGCCGACTCCTACATGGCCGACTTCGAGGATTCCAACAGCCCCAACTGGTTCAACCAGATTCAGGGCCAGGTGAATCTGTATGACGCCATCCGCCGCAAGATCAGCTTCACCAACGAAGCCGGCAAGGTCTACAAGCTGAACGACAAGATCGCCACCCTGCAGATCCGTCCGCGCGGCTGGCATCTCGACGAGAAACATGTGCTCGTTGACGGCCAGCGCGTTTCCGGAGGCATCGTCGACTTCGCGCTGGTGTTCTTCCACAACGCCAAGGAACAGGTTGCCCGAGGCGCCGGCCCCTTCTTCTACCTGCCGAAGATGGAATCGCACCTCGAAGCCCGCCTGTGGAACGAAATTTTCTGCCTGGCGCAGGATCACATCGGCCTGCCGCGCGGCACCATCAAGGCCACCGTGCTGGTCGAGACGATCCTCGCCACTTTCGAGCTGGAAGAAATCCTCCACGAACTGCAGGAGCACAGCGCTGGTCTCAACGCCGGCCGCTGGGATTACATCTTTTCGTGCATCAAGAAATTCAAGAAGAACAAGAATTTCTGCCTCGCCAACCGCGGCGCGATCACCATGGAAGTCCCCTTCATGCGCAGCTACGCGCTGTCCCTGGTGAAGGCCTGCCACAAGCGCGGCGCGCCGGCCATCGGCGGCATGTCCGCGCTGATCCCGATCAAGGGCGACCCGGTCGCCAATGAGAAAGCCTTGGCCGGCATTCGCCACGACAAGACGCGCGACGCCAACGACGGCTACGACGGCGGCTGGGTGGCCCACCCCGGCCTCGTCTCCATCGCCATGGAAGAGTTCGTCAAGGTGCTTGGCGACAAGCCCAACCAATGGGAGAAGCAGCGCACCGACACCTACGGCCCCAAGGACTGGCTCGACTTCCAGCCCGAGCAGCCGATCACCGAAGCCGGCCTGCGCAACAACATCAACGTCGGCATCCACTACCTCGGCTCATGGCTCGCCGGCAACGGCTGCGTGCCGATCCACAACCTGATGGAAGACGCCGCCACCGCGGAGATCAGCCGCTCGCAGGTCTGGCAGTGGGTCGTGTCGCCCAAGGGCAAACTAGACGACGGCCGCAAGGTCACCGCCGAGATGGTTAAGGCCATGATCCCCGAAGAGCTCGCCAAGGTGAAGGCCACCGTCACCGCCAACGGCGAAAAAACCGAGACTTACGACCAGGCCGCCGGCATTTTCGAGAAGATGGCGCTGGCCGAGGACTATCCCGAGTTCCTCACCTTGCCGTTGTACGAAGCGATGGAGTAAGCAGGCTTCGAAGCGGGCGGAACGACGCCCGCTTCGAAAACTCGGCGCCGTAGCGTTTGCGCCGGGCCGCCCCAAGCAAACGCGGCACGCGGCGCCAGCCACCAGGCCGCAGGCCGCAGGACAGTCGAAGACTGGTCTCGCGCAGCGAGATGCGGCTTTGCCGCACACAATCCGCTCCGCTGCCAAGACAAGCACCCCGTAATACGCGAGCGCAGCGAGCCGTTAAGAACCCCCCGCGAGGGGGTGAAGGGGGGCGGGCGTTTTCATTGTGCGGGGGCGTAGCACCCGCACAATGAAAGTCAGGCGCTGGCCGGAACGGGCGTAGCCTCAACCAGCCGGGCAATGTCAGTCAGGCTGGACAGCCGCTCGACGCCCCGCAGATTTCGGGAAAAGCGGCTGACGCCCATGCCGCCGATCCAGAGGCGAACGTGCGCGGGCAGCAAGGCGCGCATTTCGCTGACGACCGGCATCAACTGACGTGCCGGGAAGGCCACCGAAAACGAGAGCGCAACGATCTGTACGTCGTGCGCAACGGCGGCGGCGGCGATGTCATGGAGCGGCGTCTGGGTGCCCAGAGAAATGGCGCTGATACCGCGCAGCGTCAGCAGCGCCTCGACCATCAGCACACCGAGGACATGCTGCTCGCCGGGCACCGTGGTGAGCAGAACGCGCGGACCCCGGGTGCCGGTCGGCAGGTTGTTGATCGACTGGCGCAACAGGGCCTTGACCTGTTCGGTGTAGAGGTGCTCTTCGAAGATCTGTAGCTTGCCGCCCGCCCAGGCATCGCCAATCATGGCGTTCAACGGGGGCAAAACCTCGGTGACAAATTTCTCGAGGCCGATACGCGCAAGTTGCTGTGACAACTGGGCGCGAAAAGCCGCAACGTCGTGGCTGCGCAGCACGGCAAAATCGGCGCTTTTCGGCAAGTCCCCGACAGCCTGGTCGCGGGCAGTTTCAGCGACGACGGCGGAATTTCCGCCACTCAGCACCAGCAGGTCTTCATCTGTCGCGGCGACAATCTTGCCGGGGCGGTGGCCGCTGTCCAGCAAGCGCTTCATCAGGCGCAGGCGAGCAATTTGCTCACGCGGGTAAAGCCGGTCGCCATGGGCATCGCGCACCGGGCGGGGAAACCCGTAACGCCGCTCCCACACGCGCAAAGTGTCTTTCCCCAAACCGGTCTCCCGCTCCGCGACGGAAATACTGACCATTGGGCTGTCATTGACGCCGGTTGCGCTCTGAATCGAGGTCATTTTGTTTAGGACAGTGGTTGGACAAATCGGAATTCTAAGCGAAAAAATGGGCACAGTCGTGCCCATTTGTTCAATGGCCGTGCCGTCAAGGCTGGCACACCGGGAATTCATCAGCCCTCGGTAATGCCTTCCGTTTCCGGATTGTTGATTATCTCGTGCAGCCGGCTACCAGGGACGTAGGACTCGAGAATCTCGACATTCATTTCTTCAGCCACTTTGATGAGGTCAGGGTAGTAGGGAACGAACATGATGGTCTCCTTGGGGTTGGGGGTTTGCTTATCAACTACCGGTACTTCTGTTCGACTGCTGACTGAAGTATATTTGTCTTGGACAGAATGTCAACACAATTTTAAAACATTTTTTATTTCCGACTACTGAAGGCATCTGCTGACACATGGATAGATACTCCTGTAGTTTTGACCTAGACAAAATGTTGACAAGCAGGAGTTTTGAATTTAAGCTTCATTTGTCCAAGACAGAATCAATTGTGCAAGTCAAGGAACTGCAGGAAAAGATCGAGGAGTTTCTCAAGCCATGAAGGAGACAAGCACCATGCAAGGCAAACAACGCATCGCCGTCGTCGGCGCTGGCATTTCCGGCCTGGCTGCTGCCTGGCTGCTCAACCGCAGACATGACGTCACGCTCTTCGAGGCCGGCGCCTACCTCGGCGGCCACACCAACACCGTCGACGTGACGCTCGACGGCAAGACCCACCCGGTCGATACCGGCTTCCTCGTCTTCAATGAAAAAACCTACCCGAACCTGATTGCGCTGTTTTCGCTGCTGGGGGTGGAAAGCGTCGAAACGGAAATGTCCTTCGCGGTCAGCCTCGAAAATCCGGATCTCGAATGGGCGGGCAGCAGCCTGGCGACCGTCTTCGGCCAGAAGCGCAATCTCGTGCGCCGCCCGTTCTGGCGCATGCTCTCCGACATCCTGCGTTTCAATCGCGAGAGCGCCGCATGGATCACCGCCCATCCTGGCGACCGGTGCAGCCTGCGCGACTTCCTCCGCGACGGCCGTTACTCGAATTCATTTTCCGACTGGTACCTGCTGCCGATGGCTGCCGCCATCTGGTCCTGCCCGACCGGCCAGATGCTCGACATGCCGCTCGCCAGCTTCGTGCGTTTCTGCCAGAACCACGGCCTGCTGCAGGTCTTCGACCGCCCCATGTGGCGCACGGTGAAGGGCGGCGGGCGCGAGTACGTGAAGAAACTCGCCGCCCAGCTCGATGACATCCGGCTGGCCTGCCCGGTGGCCGGCATCACCCGGGATGAGCAGGGACTGACGGTGCTGCATGCCGCCGGCGTGGAACGCTTCGACCAGGTGGTGATGGCCTGTCACAGCGACCAGGCGCTGAAAATTCTCGGTGCGACCGCCAGCCCCGGTCAGCGCGAGGTGTTGTCCGCCATCCGCTACCAGCCGAATCGTGCCCTGCTGCATACCGATCCGGCGTTGCTGCCGCGCAATCCGAAACTCTGGTCGGCCTGGAATTACTTTGCCGGCAACGGCACGCCGGGCGAGCAGCCGGTCGGCGTGTCTTACCTGATCAACCGCCTGCAACCCCTGCCCTTCGAGACGCCGGTCGTCGTCACGCTCAACCCGGCGCGCGAACCCGACCCGGCCAAAGTCATCGCCGCATTCGACTACGACCACCCGATCTTCGACGCTGCCGCCATTGCCGCCCAGCAGGATCTCGCCGCCGTGCAAGGCGCGGGCGGCATCTGGCTCGCCGGCGCATGGGGCAGCTACGGCTTCCACGAAGACGGCCTGAAATCAGCGCTGCGCGTCGCCAATGGCCTCGGCGCAGAGGCTCCGTGGCAAGGCGCGTCCGCCGCTGCTGAACGCGCAGCGGCCTGAATCATGCTTGCCGCGCCCCGTCTGATCATCGGCCATGTCATGCACCGGCGCCTGCGTCCGGCGGTGCATGCCTTCGTCTACCCGGTGTTCTACGTGCAACTGCCCTTGCGCAACCTGGCGGCGGCGAATTGCGGCATCTTTTCGCTGGATCGGTGGAATCTGCTGAGCTTCCGGAGCCGCGACCATGGCCCGCGCGACGGCTCGCCGCTCCTGCCATGGATACGGCAACTGTTGCGCACGCACGGCCTGCCGGACGACGGCGAAATCATCCTGCAGGCATTCCCGCGGGTGCTCGGCTTCGTCTTCAATCCCGTCAGCTTCTGGTTTTGCCATGACCGCAGCGGAGCATTGATCGCCGTGCTCGCCGAGGTCAACAATACCTTCGGCGGCACCCACAGTTACCTGCTGCACAACCCCGCCGGCGCCCCACTCGCGGATGGCCAGGAATTGCAGGCGAGCAAGGTTTTCCACGTTTCGCCCTTCTGCATCGTCGAAGGCGCCTACCGTTTCCGCTTCCGTCTTGAGGGCGGCACGCAGGTGGCCCACATCGACTATTACGACAAAGGCGGTGCGGCAGAACCCGTTCTGCTGACGGCGATTTCCGGCAAGCCGCGGCACTGGACGTCCGGCGCTTTGTGGCTGGCCTTCCTGCGCATGCCGCTGCTGACGTTTGGCGTCATCGCGCGCATTCACTGGCAGGCGCTCAAGCTCTGGCTGAAGAAAGTGCCCTTCCGCGGTGCTCATATCGACACCCCCGCCCGCCCTCAACCCCAAACTCGACAGGAGCCGACAAGATGAACAACACCCTGACCCTCCGTTATGACAAGCAAGCCATGCAGCGCGATACCCGCACCGTTTTCTCGATGCTCGAAAAACTGCGCGGCGGCATGCTGGACGTGCGCCTGCCGGATGGCGCCAACACGGTATTTGGCGATGGCGTTCCGGGAGTGACGCTGCACGTGCATGACGAGGCCATGTTCGGCCGCGTGCTGGCGCGCGGCGACATCGGCCTGGCAGAAGCCTATCTCGACGGACTCTGGGATGCGCCGGACCTGACCGGATTCCTCACGCTGCTGGCGCGCAACCGCGACAGCATGCAAAAGGCCGTCTATGGCGCCTGGCACAAGCTGCTGGCCGCCAGGATCCGCCATTATCTGAACCATAACAGCAAGACCGGCAGCCAGCGCAACATCATGGCCCACTATGATCTGGGCAACGATTTCTACCGCTTGTGGCTGGATCCGGGCATGAGCTATTCGGCCGCGATCTTCAACCCGGGCAACGACTCGCTGGAGATTGCCCAGTCTGCCAAGTACCAGCGCATCCTCGATCAGCTGCAGGCGGCGCCCGGCGAACGGGTACTCGAGATCGGCTGCGGCTGGGGTGGCTTCGCCGAACTGGCGGAACGCGCCGGACTGCACGTCACCGGCCTCACCCTGTCGCCCGCCCAGCTGGAATTTGCACAACGCCGTGTCGCCAGCGCCGACTTGCGCCTGCAGGACTATCGCGACCTCGACGCGCGCTTCGACCACGTCGTTTCCATCGAGATGTTCGAGGCCGTCGGCGAACGCTGGTGGCCGACCTATTTTGCCGCCGTGGCGCAAGCCCTGAAACCGGGCGGGCGCGCAGTGATCCAGAGCATCACGATCCGTGACGACCTGTTCGCCGATTACCGCAAAGGCACCGACTTCATCCAGCAATACATCTTCCCCGGCGGCATGCTGCCTTCGCGCAGCGAATTCCGCCGCCAGGCGGCACGCCAGGGACTGGTCGTACAGGATGAATTCGCCTTCGGCCTCGACTACGCCCGCACGCTGGCCCACTGGCGCGAGTCCTTCGAAGCGGCATGGCCGCACATCGCCGCCCGCGGCTTCGACGAAACCTTCCGGCGCCTGTGGCGCCTCTATCTGAGTTATTGCGAGGCCGGCTTCCGCGCCGGCAACATCGATGTCGTGCAGTTCGAACTTGCGCACCAACCGGCGTAGTTTCCTGCTGGCGCTGCTGACGCTGCCCTGGACTGGCGGCGCCAGCGCGGCGGCGCCGACCGGTCTGCGGCGCTGGGGCAGCGGGACCTTCCGGCGCTTCGGTTTCCTCGTTTACGAGGCGACGCTGTGCGCGGCTGACGACCCCCAGCAGCCCCCCCTGGCCCTGCGACTCGATTACAAGCGCAGCATCGCCGGGCAGGACATTGCCGCTGCCAGCGTGAAGGAAATGCGCAAGCTGGTCGTCGACCCGCAGAAGCTCGATGCCTGGGGCGAGCGGATGGCGCAGATATTCCCCGATGTGCGCGACGGCGATCACATCCTCGGCGTCTGGCAAGCCGACGGCGTGCGTTTCCTGCAGGGCGACCGCATGCTCGGCAGCGTGCCAGATGCGGCATTCGCCCGGGCCTTTTTCGGCATCTGGCTGGACGAACGGACCAGCGCGCCCGAGCTGCGCGCCGCCCTGCTCAGGCCACCGGCAGGCTGAACATGGCGGCCTTGCCAAACCCGCTGGCCTACGGCCTGCTCGGCCTGCCGCTGGCCTTCGCGGCGCTGCCGATCTATGTGCATGTGCCGCGCTTCTACGCCGAGGTCGCCGGGCTCGAACTGGCCCTGCTCGGCGCCATCCTGCTCGGCGCGCGCCTGCTCGATGCCGGCATCGACCCTTGGCTCGGCTGGCTCGCCGATCGGGTAAAGCGGCCCGCCATGGTGGCCGTCGCGCTGCTGCCTTTCGCGCTCGGTTTCGTCGCGCTGCTCCATCCGCCGCAAACGCATGCGGCCCTCTGGCTGCTTGGTTCGCTGGCACTGACCTACCTCGGTTTCTCGGCGGCTTCGGTGGCCTATCAAGCCTGGGGTGCCGATCTCGGCACCACCCCCGCCCAGCGCACGCGACTGACTGCCGCGCGGGAAGGCTTCGGGCTCGTCGGCGTGGTGCTGGCCGCCGCCCTGCCCGGCCTGCTCGCCACCGACCTGGCCACGGGCATCGCCCGGCTGGCCTGGATTCTGCCGCCACTGTTGCTGGTGGCCGCCATCATCACCTTCGCAGAAACACGAAGGGCCGCCCCGAGTGTTTCTTGGCCCCTTGAGGGGAGAAACGAGCGGAGCGAGTTTTTCGGGGTGGGCCCAGAAGTCGGCGTTGGCGGTACGGCGCCGCGCCGCGAACCGCTCTGGCCCAGCCTGCGCAAAGTCTTCGCCGAACAGGCCTTCCGTCGCCTGCTGGGCGTCTTCGTCGCCAACGGCATCGCTGCCGCGCTGCCGGCAACGCTGTTCCTGTTTTTCGTTGCCGACGTCCTGCGGGCCGAGGCCTACAGCGGCGCCTTGCTCGCCCTCTACTTCATCGCCGGCGCGGCCTCGCTACCTTTGTGGGTCGCCCTCTCCGCCCGCCATGGCCGCGTCGTCGCCTGGCTGGCGGCGATGCTGCTCGCCATTGCCGCCTTTGCCGGGGCCAGCCAGCTCGGCGCCGGCGACCTCGTCGGCTTCGCCGCGATCTGCCTGGCTTCCGGCCTTGCGCTCGGCGCCGATCTCGCCCTGCCCGCCGCCATCGCCGCCGACCTGGGAGAGCGCCAGGGACAGCCTGGCGCCTACTTCGGCGTCTGGAACTTCGTCGCCAAGCTCAACCTGGCACTGGCCGCCGGTCTTGCATTGCCGCTGCTCGCCCTGCTCGGCTACGCGCCGGGCACGCAGGATGGCCTGCCGGCGCTCTCCTTCGCCTATGCCCTGTTGCCGCTTTTGTTCAAAACCCTCGCCGCCGCGCTGCTCTGGCGCTGGCGGCACTCCCTGGAGATCGACCGATGAAAACCCTGCTGCTTGCGGCTGCCTTCACCAGCGTGCTGACCGGCTGCGCCACCACCGGCGTCGAGCAATACCGCGCCGAAAAACCGGAACTCCGGCTGGAACAGTATCTCAATGGCCAGATCGATGGCTGGGGCATGTTCCAGGGCCGCTCGGGCGAGGTGAAGAAGCGTTTCCACGTCCTCATCGACGCGCAATGGAGCGGCGACACCGGCGTGCTCGACGAAAGCTTCACCTGGTCGGACGGCACCACCTCGAAGCGCATCTGGACACTGAAAAAGCAGCCCGACGGCCGCTTCATCGGCACGGCCGACGACGTCGTCGGCGCGGCGATCGGCGAAGTCGCCGGCAACGCGCTGCGCTGGCGCTATGTCATGGCACTGCCCGTCGATGGCAAGGTGTATCACGTCGATTTCGACGACTGGATGTTCCTCATGGACGACAAGGTGATGCTGAACCGCTCGACCATGTCGAAGTGGGGCTTCCGGCTCGGCGAGGTGACACTGAGCTTCGTCAAGCGATGAATCCGCGCATCGACGACTGGTGCGGCAAGCGCGTCTGGCTGGTCGGAGCTTCGACCGGCATCGGCGCGGCACTCGCGCAGGCGCTCGCCAGCCGGGGCGCACGACTCGCGCTGTCGGCACGCAACGCGGACAAGCTCGAGTCGCTGGGCATTGCCGCCGCGCTGATCCTGCCGTGCGACGTCACCGCTACGGCAAGCGTTGCCGCTGCGCGCGCCCGACTGATGGCCGCCTGGCAGGGCGTGGATCTCGTCGTCTACCTGGCGGGCGATTACGTGCCGATGGTCGCCGCGGACTTCGATCTCGCCAGGGCCGAACAGGTCGTCGCCAGCAATTTCAATGGCGCGATGAAACTCGCCGCCAGCGTCTTGCCCGACCTGCAAGCGGGCCATGGCATCGCCTTCGTCGCCAGCGTGGCCGGCTATCGGGGGCTGCCCAAGGCGCTGGCTTACGGGCCGGGCAAGGCGGCGCTGATCCATTTCGCCGAATGCCTGCATCTCGAGCTGGCTCCGCGCGGCATCGGCGTCTGGGTCATCAATCCCGGCTTCGTCGCGACGCGCCTGACGGCGCAGAATGATTTCGTAATGCCGGCGTTGTTGACGCCCGCACAGGCGGCGCAGGAAATCATTGCCGGATTCTGCTCGGGAAACTTCGAGATCCACTTTCCCAAGCGCTTCACGCGCATCATGAAGCTGCTGGCACTCCTGCCTTATGCTTGGTCTTTTCCCCTGATCCGCCGCTTTACCGGAGCCTGACATGCCACTCGACAAGCTGATCGACTTCTACCAGACCCTGACGCCGGAAAGCGTCGATCGCTTCGGCGAGTTCTATGCCGAAACCGCCTGGTTCAAGGACCCGTTCAACGAAGTGCGCGGCCTGCCCGCGATCCAGCGCATCTTCGCCCACATGTTCAGCCAGGTGGGGGAACCCCGCTTTGTCATCACCGAAAAAGTCGGCGCTGGCGCGACGGCGATGCTGGTCTGGGAATTCTCATTCCGCGTGCGCCGCCTCGGCAGCGCGCAGTCGATGATCATGCGCGGCGTCTCGCACCTGCGTTTCGATGACGCCGGCAAGGTGGTTTTCCATCGCGACTACTGGGATACCGCCGAGGAGCTCTACATGAAGCTGCCCATTCTCGGCACCTTGATGCGCGGCCTGCGCAAGGCACTGGCCGCATAAACCCGGCGCTGGCGGATTGCTGGACGTCCCGCCCTCGCATAAAGTCGGCGCTGGCGGATTGCTGGGCGTCCCACCCGCGCCAAAAGTCGGCGCTGGCGGGACGGCGCCGATAGGTCAAGAACGGCGCGCTGGGCGACCAGGCACCGTTTTTTGTGGCCGACACAATAACGTGTCGAATATATTTGCATTAATCGACACATCCTGCGAACATGTCGAAATAATAAACATGTCCCAGCTGATGAATTTCGACCCGCGCCGCCCCTTCGACGACCTGCCCTTGCTGCCACCAGCGCAGGAGGTGGAAACGCGCGCGGTACTCAAGGCCTGTATCGAAGCCCGCGCCGCCGTAGCCGAACTGCGCCAGGCCGGCGCGCTGATCCCCAATCAGGGAGTCCTCATCAACAGCATCCCGCTGCTCGAAGCCCAGGCCAGCTCGGAAATCGAGAACATCGTCACCACCGCCGACCGCATGTTCCTCTTCGACGGCGGCCCCGAGGAACAGGCCGACGCCGCCACAAAGGAAGCGCTGCGCTATCGCGCCGCCCTCTGGAACGGCTACCGCTCCTTGCAACAACGTCCCCTCACCACCGCCACAGCGGTGCAGGTCTGCCGCGCCATCAAGGGCATAGACCTCGACATCCGCCGCACACCCGGCACCCAACTCATCAACGACCGCACCGGGGAAACCATCTACACCCCGCCGGCCGGCGAAGTACTGTTGCGCGACAAGCTCGCCAACTGGGAACGCTACCTGCACGCCGACGGCGACACCGACCCGCTCGTGCGCATGGCAGTCATGCATTACCAGTTCGAGGCCATCCACCCCTTCATGGACGGCAACGGCCGCACCGGCCGCGTGCTCAACCTGCTCTACCTCGTTGAACGCGGCCTGCTCGACATCCCGGTGCTCTATCTCTCGCGCTACATCGTCCAGCACAAAGCCGACTACTATCGCCTGCTGCTCGAAGTCACCACCCGCGACCACTGGGAGGACTGGATTCTCTACATGCTCGCCGCCGTGGCCGACACCGCGCGCTGGACCACGCGCAAGATCGCCGCCATCCGCACCCTCATCGACACCACCGCCGAGCGCATGCGCAAGGACGCGCCAAACATCTACAGCCGCGAACTCGCCGAACTCATCTTCGAGCGCCCTTACGCGCGCATCGCCCACGTCGTCGACGCCGGCCTCGCCAAGCGCCAGACCGCCTCGGTTTATCTGAAGGAACTCTGCGCCATCGGCTTGCTGGAAGAAAACAAGGTCGGCCGGGAAAAGGTTTTCCTGAATCCCGCCTTTGTCGAGCTGCTCAAACAGGAAGAAAACTGATACCGCCGAAAAGTCGGCGCTGGCGGATTGCCGGACGTCCCACCCGCGCCAAAAGTCGGCGCTGGCGGGACGGCGGTTTTATTCTGGGTATGACGACTACCGCAGCCCGCGCAAGGTCTCCCGCGCGGCATCGAAATCGAAGCTCCCGATCCGCCTGGCGAGTTCATCGCAGGGCGCGCCCAGCGTGGCGCGCAGCGCCGCGGCATGCTCCTTGAACAGCCCGACGGCGGCGGTATCACTTTGCATCAGCAGGCTGTCGAGTTCATCGAGCACTTGCCGCAGGGTTTGCGGATCGAACGGCACGACATCCGCATCCGCCGGCGCTGCGACTGGCGGTGGCGGCAATGCGGCGGCCACCGCCATGATTTCGTGGCTGACGGCGTCCATCGCCGCGCGGAGGGACGCGTCGGCGGGATCGGCGTGCGGATTGTCCTTGAGCATCTGCTGCAGACACGCCGCCTGTTCCGCCAGACGCACCGCCCCCAGCGTGGCGCCCGTGCCTTTGAGCGTGTGCGCCAGCCGCACGGCGGTGGCGGCATCCTGCGCGCCCAGGCTGTCGGCCAGCCGCGTCATGTCGTCGGCGTGCATCTCGACAAAGCGGTGCAGCAACTCGACATACTTGTCGGCCCGGCCATTCAGCATGGCCAGCCCCTCGGCGACATTGAAACCGGGGACGCCGGCAAGTTGCGCCAGGGTTGCCGTCGCTGATGTCCGAGGGGGAAAAGGGGCCTGGTTCGAATCAAGCGTCTCATTTGATTCGAACCAGGCCCCTTTTTCTGCTTTTTCTGCTTTCTGCGGCAGCCACTTGAGCAGCGCGGCGTAGAGCCGGTCGGGCTCGACCGGCTTGGCGATGAAGTCATTCATGCCCGCCGCTGCGCAGAGACGCCGATCCTCGTCGAAGGCATTCGCGGTCATCGCCAGGATGGGGGTATCCCGCCCGCCGGGCAGCGCACGGATTGCGCGGGTGGCTTCCAGGCCGTCCAGGCGCGGCATCTGCACGTCCATCAGGATCAAGTCATAGGGGTACGCCTCGACCATCGCCAGCGCCTCGCGGCCGTCTTCCGCCGTATCCACCGCCAGGCCGACGCCATGCAGCAGCTCCAGCGCGACTTCGCGGTTGATGGGGTTGTCTTCGGCCAGCAAGAGCCGCGCGCCGCCGCACTGCCGGCGCAATTGCGCCTCGGCGGCTTCGGCGGTCCCGGCCACGGCTGCATCCGCCGCCGGCGCGGCGGGCATGATGCCGTGGCCGCGCTGCAGCCACGCGGTGAACCAGAAGGTGCTGCCCACGCCCGGCGTGCTGTCCACCCCGACCGCGCCGCCCATCAGCAGCACCAGCCGCCGGGTGATGGCGAGCCCCAGGCCGGTGCCGCCGTACTGACGCGTGGTGGACACATCGGCCTGTTCGAAGGCCTGGAACAGGTTGGCCAGTTTCTCGGGCGCGATGCCGATGCCGCTGTCCACGACCTCGAAACGCACCAGCAATCCGTCGCCCGTCTCCTCCAGCAGCGTGGCGGAGAGGCGGATCGTGCCGTGTTCGGTGAATTTGACCGCATTGGCAGCGAAGTTGAGCAGGGCCTGGCGTAGCCGCGTAACGTCGCCGGAAAGCCAGAGCGGCACGCCATCGGGGTCGATCTCGATGCGCAGCCCCTTGTCTCGCGCCTCCTGGCCGATGATGGAGGCGACATTGTCCAGAATGGCGGAGAGATGGAAGTCGGCGTTTTCCAGTTGCAGCTTGCCGGCTTCGATCTTGGACAGGTCGAGGACGTCGTTGATGATCGACATCAGATGCCGGCCGGCATTGTCGATCTTGGCGAGCCGATCCGCCTGCGCCGGCGTGACGCCGTCGCGTTGCAACAGGTGGGCGAGACCGAGGATGGCGTTCATCGGCGTGCGGATTTCGTGGCTCATGTTGGCCAGAAAGGCACTCTTGGCGCGGTTGGCGGCTTCGGCCTGGGCCTTGGCGAGCGTCAGTTCATGGGTGCGCAGCTCGACCAGTTTTTCGAGATGGTGGCGATGCAGGTCGAGCTCGGTGACCTGCTGCCGCAAGGCCTCGTGCAGCTCGCGGATTTTGCTCTCAGCCTGCTGGCGCTCGATCAGCGCCGCCTCGGCGCGCTCGCGGGCGGCGACGGCGTCTTCCATCAGGTTCAGTGCCGCCAGCCGGGACTGCCGCTGCTCTTCGAGCGTGGCGGCCTGTTCATTGGCGCGCGCCGCCTCGCTGTCCCGCAGGGCGGCTTCGGCGCGCCGACGCTCGCTGACATCATGCACGATCGAATACAGGAGCGCCTTGCCGGCCACTTCGATCGGCCCGCTTAAAACCTCGACATCGCAAACCGAGCCGTCCGCCCGGCGGTGCTTGAATTCGAAATAATTACGCTGCCGGGCGTCTGCACGCTGCATTTCCGCCTGGACCTCGGCGGAGGTGAGCGTGTTGATCTGGCTGATACGCATGCCCTGCAACTGCTCGACCGTCCAGCCGTAATAGGCGGCCGCCGCCGGGTTGGCGGCGACGATGGCACCGTCGGCCGGATCGATGAGCAACATCACCGTGTGGGAGTTGTCGAACAGGCTGTGATAGCGCGCCTCGCTCTCCTGCAAGGCGCGACCGGCGTCCCGCCGCGCCAGCCGGGCGGACAGCAGGAGGCCCAACGCGACCGTCAAAAACGGGTAGATGATCATGACGGGCAGGGCGATGCGCTGGGCAACTTCCAGCGAAAGGGTCAGCATCCACCCCAACATGACCAGATGCACCAGCAGGCCGAACAGATAGAGTTCGCGCCAGCCCATGGCGGCGAGCGGTGGCCGGCGCCAGTGCCGCCAGGCCAGGCCGATCAACCCGGAACTCAAGATCACCGCCACGCCCGGCCATACACCCGCACCGCCGAGGCTCAGCCGATAGGCGGCCGTCATCGCCATCGCAATGACGGTGGGAATGACGCCGAAGAACAGCCCGGTAATGGCCAGCAGCACCGAACGCACATCGAAGATGATGCCTGGCAGCAGGGTCAGCGGCGCCATCATCAGGCCGATGCCGATACCGCCCAGCACGACACCCACCAGCCACGGCCACCGCGCCAGCCAGTCGAAGCGGCAACGCCCCACTGCCATGTCGGTAATCTGGGCGACCACCAGCAGCAGGGCGGCATTGAAGATCAGCGCGGTATAGGCGAAGTCCTTCATGATTGCCGCGCCTGCCGCGCCAGCTCCGCGACCTGTTCCTTGAGCCGGATCATCTCCAGTTCGCGGCCGACCATGGCACGGTTGAAGCGCTCCAGTTCCACGTTTTGCTGACGCAGGCTCTCGCCTTGCTGCCGCTGCGTCTCTTCCAGCCGGTGTTGCTCGCTGACGTCGAGCAGCACGCCTTCGATCTGCGTCACCGCGCCGCTGGCATCGCGCGTCAGCCAGGTGCGGTCGGCAATCCACAGCCAGTGGCCGTCGGCATGGCGCAGGCGGTATTCCTGGCGGTATTCATCCGGGCCCGCGGCAACATGTGCGGCGACATCGGCTTCGATGCGCGGCAGGTCGTCGGGGTGGATGAGATCGGCATAGTTCAGCCGGCCGGACAGCAACTCGTCGCGGCCATAACCCCACTGCCGGATGTTTTCGCTGACGAATGACACCGGCCAGCCCGGGGCGCTGCGCCAGATGATGGCAACCACCGGCGAATGCTCGATGAGGGTGGAGAGCTGCTGCAACCGGCCATGATGCCGTTGCAATTCACCGGCCATGCGATCGATGGCGGCGCCGATCTCGGCCAGTTCGTCGCGTCCTTTGAGCCGGGCGCGGGCATCCAGCTGACCGGCGCCCAATGCGGCGACGGTCGCGGTAAGCTCAGTGACCCGGCGGAACCAGAGCGTATGCAGCAGAGCCGCCATCAGGGCGGCGAGCAACATGATCGTCGCCACCTCGCGCCAGAGTTCTCCTTGCGCCTCATGCACGCCCGCGGCCAGGGAACGGGTCTGATCGACGCGCATCAGCAGATGATGGTTCGGCCGGATCGAGAGATGCCCGAACAGGACCGGCTCGCCCGCGATGGGGACGATCTGGATGGCCGCATTTTTTTCACGCACCGCGGCAAGCGCGGCCTGGCGCAGCGGCGGCGTCTGCCCGGCCAGCGCCTCGGCCAGCGGCCGCTCCAGTTCCTGCCGCGCGAGCGCGGCGACGACGCGCCCCTCGCCATCCACCAGCCAGGCGTCGCTGACGCCTTCATGGAGGGCCAGACCGGAAACCAGGCGGCGCACCACCGCGCGTTCGCCCCGGCCCAACCGCGTTTCCAGACGGGTCTGTTCCACCCCCAGACGTTCGCGCAGGCTTTGCGTCATCTGTGTTTCAACCACTTTGCCGATCCGGCTCAGTTCGAGCCAATAATGGGTGCCCGACAGCAAGAGCGCCAGCAGCAGCAACAGCAGCGGCGCGAGCAGGCGGGCCGGCAGTGCCAGCAGGGGTTGCCAGGTCATGGCGAATTGACCAGACGCGACTGCGCCGCGGCGGCCGCCCGGCCATCGAGCAGGGCGGACCAGTCGGGCGGCTGGCGGATCAGGTCGAGACGTTGCAGGGTTTGGGCCAGCCCGGCGGCATGTTGCGCCAGCGGCGCGGGCTGACCGGCGAGCCAGTGAACGCTGTCGGCCAGACTCTGGAACTGCAAACCCTCCAGGGTGGCGAGATACTGCGCGGGGGTCAGATCGACGCCGGAGGCGAGCAGCGCGGCGGCGGACGGGGGATCGGCCAGCAGGGCGCGGCGGCCGCGCTCCCAGCCGGCCAGCAGTTCCAGCACCTGATCCCGGCGCTTGACCCAAGCGTCCGCACTCACCACCAGCACGTCGACGACCTCGCCGGGCATCTGGCGGCTGTCGAAAATCACGCGGTAGCCCTGGGCGATGAGTTGGCTTTTCATCGGCTCGAAGGTGATGACCGCATCGGCGCGCGCACTGGCAAGCATGGCTTTGTGATCGGTTGCTTCGACCTGGATCAGGGTGACCTCGTCGGGCCGCAAGCCGCCGGCCTGCAGCAGGCGGTCCAGCACCAGCGCCCCGAGGGCGGTCTGCTCAACGGCGATGCGCCGACCCTTGAGCTGGGCCGGGGTGGTGATGCCGAGGCCGGCCAGCACGGCATCGGCGCCATGGGAAATGTCGAGCACGGCGACGATTTTCAGAGCCACCCCTTGATCCGCCAGGCGCAGCGTCTCGTCGAGGGTGAGCGCGGCGGCGTCGAGCAGGCCGTTGCGCAAGGTGCGCTGAGTTTCGGTGTTGGAAAGAAGCTCCGCCACCCGCACCTGGGCGGGATCGAGCAGGCGCCGCTCGCGCGCCAGCACCAGCGGGTCATAACCCACCCAGGGATTGAGTCCAACGCGCAGCGGCGGCGCCGGCGGCTCACCGCAACCGGCCAGCACCAGCAGAGCGAGCAACAGCGTCAGCCAAAGTTTCACGATCCGTCGCTCTCCTGATAACGCTCGGCGATGGCGACAAAGTCATCAAAGCCAGCCAGAAAGACATCGACCACGTCGGGATCGAAGTGCTTGCCGCGCCCGGCGCTGATGATGTCACGAGCCGCCGCGTAGGGCATCGCTGGCTTATAGACACGCGGGTTGATCAGTGCATCGAAGACGTCGGCCAGCGCCATCAGGCGGGCCGACAGCGGGATGGCCTCGCCCGCCAGACCATCGGGATAGCCGCTGCCATCCCATTTTTCGTGGTGCCAGTGGGCGATTTCCTTGGCCAGCACCAAAAAGTCCAGCGGCATGGCGATATCGCGTTCGGCCTGTTCGATGGCGTCGCTGCCGAGGCGCGCATGGGTGCGCATGATGACCCATTCCTCCGGCGTCAGCGGGCCGGGCTTTTGCAGGATGTGATCGGGAATCCCGACCTTGCCGATGTCATGGAGCGGCGCCGAACGGGCGAGCAGGTCGATGTAATGATCGCTCAGGGTGGCGGCGAAACGCGGATTCTGGCGCAGCCCGCTGGCCATGCGCTGCACATATTCCTGGGTGCGCGCGATGTGATTGCCGGTGTCGCTGTCGCGCGTTTCGGCCAGGTGCGCCAGCGCCCGGATGCTGACCCGCTGGGTGAGGTCGTTTTCGGTCATGCGCCGGGCCACTTCGGCTTCCAGGATGGCGTTGTGATGGGTCAAACAATCGCGCGCCGCCTTGACGTCGAGCTGGGTGCGCACCCGCGCCAGCACCACGGCGGGCTTGATCGGCTTGGTGATGTAGTCGGCGGCGCCCAGTTGCAGGCCGCGCTCCTCGTCGCCCGCCCCGGCCAGCGCGGTGAGAAAGATGACTGGGATGTTGCGGGTGGCGGGGTTTTCGCGCAGGCGGGCCAGCACGGCGTAACCGTCCAGGCCCGGCATCATGACATCAAGCAGGATCAGGTCGGGCCGGGGCACGCCGCCGGCCACGCGCAGGCCGACTTCTCCCGAGTTGGCCGCCAGCACCCGGTATTGCAGGCCGAGCAACTCGCTCAACACACTCAGGTTTTCGGGCGCGTCGTCAACAATCAGGAGGGTCGCTTGGGGTTGTTCGGCAATCATGCGAGGTTATCAACCGGATTAAACGGGCCAGAGCTTAAACCCTATTCGCCTGAAATCCGCGCTGTCGCGTTGAAAAAGTCGGCGCTGGCAGGACGGCGGCGCGCGCATTTCACCGCGATTTACCTGCTCGAAATATTAGAGCATTAGGACCTTCTAATAGATGCGATGGATTGCCTAATTAATTTTGTTGATCTTGATCAAAGATTCTGTGACAATTTCGGTAAATGATGTCACTGCAAGTGGCACAAAAAATAAATCAATCAAGGAGGAACGCTGCACCATGGCCGACGCACCCAGCAACAACCCTTCTCCCAGCCAGGAAAAAACCCCGGCCGAACAACCGAAGCCGCTGTGCCGGTTTCCGGTGACGCGCGTCATCCTCGTCGGCATCGTCGGCGGCATCATCATCTGGGGCGGCCTGAATACCGGCATGGCTTGGACCAATCGTACCGAGTTTTGCATTTCGTGCCACGAGATGACCATTCCCTACGAGGAACTCAAGCAAACCGCGCACTACAAGAACCGTAGCGGCACGACCGTGCATTGCGCCGATTGCCACGTCGCCGGCAGCAAGAGCCCCAACGACTACGCGCGCCAATCGATTGCCAAGGTGATGGCGGCACGCGACATCGTCGGCCACATCCTGGGCACCGTCGATACGCCGGAAAAATACGAGGCGCATCGCCTCACCATGAAAAAACGCGTCTGGGAAAAGATGAAGGCATCCGACTCGAAGGAGTGCCGCAACTGCCACGACTTCAAGACGATGGACCCGGACAAGCAGAAGGACCGTTCCGTGGTCAAGCACGAAAGCGCCATCGAGGACGGCCAGACCTGCATCGACTGCCACAAGGGCATCTCCCACAAGCCCCTGCATCATCTGCTTGAACAGGAAGAAGCCGCAAAGAAGGCGGGCTGAACGATTTTTTTTACCGAACAAGAGGAGAAAACCAGCATGAAAAAAACAATCCGGGTTCTCGCGAGCGCAGGCATTGCCGCCAGCGTTTTTGTCGCGGGCGCCGCCATGGCCGCCGCCCCCGACTGGAGCAAGGTGACCGAGCGCAAGATCAAGCTGTTCTACCCCGGCCAGGCCAGTCTGGAATGGGTGATGAACAAACCGGATCACTCGGCCGTGCCTGACATCGTCAACAAGAATCGCACCTGTGCCAAGTGCCACGAGGGCGATGCCAACGAGATCGGCGACAAGATCGTCGCCGGCAAGCCGGTTGGCCAGTCCAAGGTGGTGCTCGAACCCAAACCGCCCGCCGGCAAAGTGGGCTGGATTCCGGTGACCTTCAAGGCCGCGCATGACGGCGAGAAGATTTATTTCCGCTTCGAGTGGGTGCCGCCGAAGACGGGCACGGTCAAGATGGACGCCAAGAACGAGGTCAAACTGACCATGCTGTTCGACGGCGGCGGCACGGTCGAGGGCGCCGAACTCAACGGCTGCTGGGCGACCTGCCACAACGACCTGCGCTCGATGAAGGACGGCAAGGACGACAAGAAGACCAAGTACGTCAAGGGCGCCGACCTCGCCAGCGGCAAGTTCTATGACCTCATGCAGTTCAGGAGTGGCAAGGGCGAAAAAGCTGTCGACGGCTATGTCGCGGACCAACGCGTCATGGAAGGCGGCAAGGGGCTGATCAAGGCCGCTGGCGTCATGGAAGGCCACAAGTGGGTCGTCACCTTCGAGCGCACGCTCGCTGGCGGCGGCAAGGGCGACCACGCCATCACGCCCGACAAGATTTACAACTTCGGCTTTGCGATTCACGAGGACTACACCGAAGCGCGTTACCACTATGTCTCGCTGGGCTATCAGTTCGGCCTCGACAAGAACGTGGAAGGCGTGAAGTCCCACTACAACGTCACCAAGCGCTAAACATTTCACCCACAGGAGGAGACAACAATGAAACAACGATGGAGCAGATGGAGCCTGACGGCAGGCGCGCTGGCGGTTTCGGCGGCGGCCTGGGCCCAGACCCCGGCCCAAAACCCACCCACGCCCGAAATGATTTCTTTCGCCTGCGCCGGCTGTCACGGCACCAACGGCGGCAGCGCCGGCCTGCTGATGCCCAGCCTGGCCAGCCAGTCCAAGGTCTCGATCGTCGACGCCATGAAGAAGTTCCAAAGCGGCGAGCGCCCGTCCTCCATCATGGGACGTCTGGCAAAGGGCTATACCGAGGCCGAGTTCGAAGCGATGGGCGAATTTTTCTCGAAGCAGAAACTCCACGCCACCAACCAGAAGCTCGACAAGGCCAAGGTCAAAAAAGGTG
>JAUXNZ010000300.1 GCA_030682595.1 Rhodocyclaceae bacterium
GTCCAGATTCCCAGCGAGGCGCGTTTGCGCGAGGCCCTGCGCCAGATGCTGGCTGCGGGCGCGGACCGGCATCCCGCGCTGGTGTTTGGCCAGCATCGCTTGCTGCGCCGGAGCGGCTGGATTTATCTGGAAGTTGTTGAGGGGTGCGCCGCCAGCCGCTGAGCCAGTTCCACGGCGGAGCGCACTCCCATCTTTTCGAAGATACGCGCACGATGTACCTCAACGGTGCGCATGGCAATCTGTAAGTCGTCGGCGATTACTTTGTTGAGCTTGCCGGCCAGAATGCCGGCCATCACTTCACGCTCGCGCTCCGTCAGGGTGGCGAGGCGTTCCTCGACCGCTGTGCGTTCGCCGTCCCGCCAGCGCCGACTTTCCGCGAGCTGCAAGGCGGCGACGACGCGATCGACCAATTCGTTGTCGTTCCCCGGTTTTTCAATGAAATCGAAAGCGCCGCGTTTGAGCGCTTTTACCGCGAGCGGCACGTCGCCGTGGCCGGTCAAAAAAATCACCGGCATGGCGCATCCCCGCGCCAGGAGTTGCTCGTAAAGTTCGGTGCCGGTCATCCCGGTCATGCGAATGTCAAGTATGAGGCAACCGCTCATATCCGGGCGGTAGTCTTTGATAAAGGCTTCGGCAGAACTCCAGGCGCATGACTGGATACCACGCGAACGCAACAGCCAGGCCAGCGCATCGCGAATGGCCGCATCGTCATCCACCAGATAGACCAGACTTTTCATGGTTTCGTTACCGGCAAGGAGATGTGGAAAATGCTGCCGCCTTCCGGATTGGCGTCAAACCAGAGCCGACCGTTATGCGCCTCGACCACGGAACGGCAAATGTTGAGGCCGACGCCCAGGCCTTCGGTCTTGGTCGTGTAAAAAGGTTCAAACAGTCGGGGGGCGTCTTCAGCGGAAATGCCGCTGCCGCGGTCGGCAATCGCGATGAATACCTGTTGATCAGCGTAGTGGGCGCTGACGGTGAGTGTGCGTTCTGCTTCGGCAGTTTGGCGCATGGACTCGATGCCATTCTTCATCAGGTTCAACAGGGCCTGGCCGAGCAGAATTCGATCCGCCTGGATGCTGGGCAAAATGGTGGAAAAATCAGGCGCAATGTTGCGCACAATGCGCGTGTGCTGGCGGCGGGTATCGACCTCGATCAGTACGATGAGGTCAGTCAGCAGGTCTTCCAGATTGCAGGCCTCTGTCTTGGGCTCATGGCGTCGCACAAAATCATAGATGCGCCGAATAATACGACCGGCGCGTTGCGCCTGTTCCTGGCATTTGGCGAGAGCGCCGTCGATTTCGGTGCTGGGCGCGCCTGCCGCGATGAGGTTGCGGCAACCCGCGGCATAGCCGGAAATGGCCGACAGGGGCTGGTTGAGTTCGTGGGCGAGGCTGGAGGCCATTTCGCCCATGGTGATCAGGCGCGCACTGGCCTGCAGGCGCTCTTCCTGCTGCCGCGCCAGTTCGGTGGCGCGCACGCGTTCGGTGATGTCCAACACGGAACCCATCCAGCCCGTATGGCGTCCAGCGCCGTCGATGAGCGGCGCTTCGTAGATCAGGGCGTCGAAGATTTCGCCATTGCGGCGCTTGAATTTGATCTCGAAACCTTCGGGGGGCGCCTGGCCTGCCAGCACTTTCGCATGCATGTCGCGGGTTTCGTCGATGTATTCATCCGCCCAGTAGGGCATGGGTGGCATCCGGCCGATCAGTTCCTCGGCTGACCAGCCGACCATGCGACAAAAGGCCGGGTTGATGTAGGTGATCATGCCTTCCAGGTTGCGAGCGCGCAGACCGGTCTGCAGCGAGTCTTCCATGGACTTGCGGAAAGCGACCTCGGTTTGCAGGGCCGATTCGGCGACCAGCCTCTGCTGGACGTGGCGCCGCAAGACCCACAGGCTGAACAATATCAATACCGCCAACAACGCCAGCGTCGCCGAAATCAGCCGACCGGCCAGCGGCGTGGGCGACTGGTAGGGCGTGGCGCGGAGAGTCAGGCCATGGCCCGGGGGATCAAAGGGGATCTGGTAGCCGCTGCCCGGGGCATCGGCGCCGACCTTGGTGCGAGAACCGATCGGCTGGCTGAATTGATCAATGATCTCGACGCGATAGCGCTCGGCCAGCCACCAGGGCGCGGCATTTTCAAGCAGGCGGCGGACCGAGTAGAAGGCAACCGCCGTACCGGCGTGATGTCCGTCAACAAACACCGGGACATGCACGCCGAATTGCCAGTCATCCAGTGGCGTCTGATAGGGTGGACTATAGACGGCATGTCCGAGGGAGCGGGCCATATGGCTCATGGATAGTGATGGCGCGGGACCCAAGTTTTCCCCCGGTTGCGGCGTGTCGACCGGGATGGGCAGGAGTGCATGGCGCACCCGGTCGTCGCGGTCTTGCCAGATGACCTGATGAATACTGGTATCGCCGGTGATGAACGTGCGGGCATGGGCGTCAAAAACGCCTGGCTGATCGATGCGTCGGGCGTCAAAGCGCCCCAGCACTTCTTCGTTGTGGGTCAGATGGAAACGCAGGCTTTGCTCAAGCCAGAGCATGTCGCTGATGAGTGTGGCGTGCCGTTCTTCCTTCTCGCTTTTTTCCGAAAACCAGACGAGCGCAATGACCGCCGCCACAAACAAAATGAAGGCAAGTCTGGGCAGCCACCACAACATGTTAGAAGTCGGCGCTGGCGGGGCGGCGTCAGTCGGCTCGCCGCGCAAATTGGGGACGGTGTGCATCACTTAAATCCCCAGATAGCGATGCCAGATGCCATGGTCGGCATCAAGCTGGACCGAACTGCCGTGCCAGACGACACGGCCTTTTTCGATAATGGTGTGCCGGTCGGCCAGCGCGATCAAGCGTTCGACATATTTGTCGATGACCAGAATGGTCTGGCCGGCGGCGCGCAGGGCGGCGAGACAGCGCCAGATTTCTTCGCGGATCAAAGGGGCCAGTCCTTCGGTGGCCTCGTCGAGGATCAGCAGGCGGGGATTGGTGGTGAGGGCGCGGCCAATGGCGAGCATCTGTTGTTCGCCGCCCGACAACTGGTTGCCCAAATTCTGCTGGCGCTCGGCCAGTTGCGGAAAGAAGGCAAAGACCTTGGCGGCAGTCCAGGGGTCGGGCGCGGCACGGCGATTGGCGGCGAAGGCGACGAGATGTTCCTTCACCGTCAGGTTGGCGAAGATCTGGCGACCTTCCGGCACCAGCGCAACCCCCAAGCGCGCGATGACGTCCGGGCGCAATCCGGCGAGGCCGTTCCCGGCCAGCCTGATGCTGCCCGCGCTTGCTGGCGTCAGGCCGCAGATGGCGCGTACCGTCGTGGACTTGCCCATGCCGTTCCTGCCCAGCAGGGTGGCGACTTCGCCTTCCTGGATCGTCAGATGAATGTCGAACAGTGCCTGGCTTGTGCCATAGGCCGCCTGCAAGGATTCGATTTCAAGTAGCGCGTTCACAGTTCATCACCCAGGTAGGCGCGCCGCACCTCCTGATTTTCGCGCACGACGGCGGGGGTGCCGCTGGCGATGATGCGACCGGCGACCAGCACCGAGATGCGATCGGCCAGGCGAAATACGATATCCATGTCGTGTTCGACCAGCAGCACGGTTTGCGCACCGCGCAGCCCGGCGATGAGACTGGTCATGTGTGCCGACTCATCTGGCCCCATGCCGGCCAGCGGCTCATCCAGTAGCAACAAGCGCGGGCGGGTGGCGAGTGCCATGGCGAGTTCCAGCGCGCGCCGTTCGCCGTGGGAAACGTCACAAGCCAGTTGGCCGGCGGCGGCGGTGAGGCCAACGCGGTCAAGCCATTCCGCGGCCTCCGTGATCATCTGGGTATCGGCGCTGGCGGGACGCCAGAAGCGCAAGCTGGAGCCCCAGTCACGCCGCCGCGCCTGCACCGCGAGCCGCACGTTTTCCAGCAAGGACAGGCGCGGAAAGATTTGCGTGATCTGGTAGGACCGCGTGATGCCGCGTGCCACGCGTTCATGCGTATTGCAGCGGGTGATGTCGACGCCGGAGAAATGCAGGGTTCCCGCATCGGGCGGCAGTGCACCGGAAATCAGGTGGATCAGCGTGGTTTTGCCAGCGCCGTTGGGACCGATCAGGGCATGAATTTCTCCCGCCTCAATGGCCAGGTCGACGCCATTGGTCGCCCACAAGCCGCCGAAATGGCGCTTGAGTCCGGTGGCCTTGAGCAACGCCGTCACCGCTGAAGCCCCCACCGGCCGGCCAGCCCCGCTAGTCCATGTGGCGCGAACAGCACCACGGCGAGCAGCGCGAGGCCGACAAAAAAATGACTGTGTTCGGTAACACGCCCCAGCACCTCTTCGAGACCGAGCAAGGCTATAGCACCCAGCACGCCGCCATAACGTCGGCCCACTCCGCCGAGAATCACCATCACCAGCAGCATCCCCGATTGCGTCCAGTAAAGCTGGCTGGGGTTGGCCATGCCGTTCTGGTTGGCGAGCAGTGCACCGGCCAGCCCGGCCACGGCGGCGCCGAGGACGAAACAGACGAGTTTGACGTGTTGCACCGGATACCCAATCGCCTCCATGCGCGTCTCGTTCTCTCGCAGGCCGGCGAGCGCGCTGCCGTAGCGCGAAGCGGCGAGGCGCTTCAGGGCAAACAGGCAGGCCGCCAGAAGCGCCAGCGTCACCCAGTAAAGCGTGGCATCGTTGGCCAGATCAAGGGGAGCAAGGGTCGAGCGTTGTTCCAGCGGCAGGCCGTCGTCGCCGCCGGCAAATTTCAGCGAGATCACCGAGTAATAAATCATTTGGGCGAAGGCCAGGGTGATCATGATGAAGTAGACGCCGCGGGTGCGCAGCGAAAGCGATCCGATCAGCAGCGCCGCCAATGCGGCGGCGCCGACCGCGAGCGGCCAGGCGAGCCACGCGGAGAACAGGCCGGCGGCCATCAGCAGGGCGACGACATAGGTGCCAATGCCGAAAAATGCCGCATGGCCGAAGGCCACCATGCCACCGTAGCCGACGATGAAATTGAGTCCGGTCGCCGCCAGCGCGAAAATCAACAGGCGGGTGGCGAAACCGATGTAGTAATCCTCGCCGCAGGCCTGCAAGACGAATGGCAATGCAACGGCGGCGAGGAGCAGGCCGATTTCGGCGTGGCGTTGGTTCATGAACGTGCCGGGAACAGGCCCTGCGGGCGCCAGAACAGCATGCCGGCCATCAGGAGATAAATCATGATCGACGCCAGCGCCGGCCCGAGGTGGGCGGCCACCTCGGGCGAAGCCGTTGCGCGGAGCAAGGTCGGCAGCAGGGCGCGTCCCAGCGTATCGACAATGCCCACCAGCAGGCTGCCCACCAGTGCCCCGCGAATCGAACCGATGCCACCGATGACGATGACGACGAAGGCGAGGATCAAAATGTTTTCGCCCATGCCGACCTGAACCGCCAGCAAGGGCCCGAGCAACACGCCCGCCGCTGCGGCGAGCGCCGCGCCGAGCGCGAAGATGACGGTGAAGAGTTGCCGTACATTGACGCCCAGCGCTTCGGCCATCGTCCGGTTGGCCGCGCCGGCGCGTACCCACATGCCGGCGCGCGTGTGGCTGACCAGCAGGTAGAGAAAGATGGCCACCGCCAGCCCGACGCCGATGATCAGCAAGCGATAGGCGGGGTAGATGAAGCCGAACAGCTCGACCGGCCCGGCCAGCGCGGCCGGCGGGTTTAACAGCAATGGCTGCGGCCCCCAGATCATGCGCACGGTATCGTTGGCAATGAGGATCAGGGCGAAGGTCGCCAGCACCTGGGCCAGATGGTCCCGCTGGTATAGGCGCCGCAGCAGCAGGATTTCGAGAATGACGCCCACGGCAGCCATGCCCAGCATCGCCGCCGCCATGCCCAGCAAAAAGGAGCCGGAGGCTTCCGCCGCCGCCGCGCCGAAATAGGCGCCGCCCATGTAGAGCGAACCATGCGACAGGTTGATCATGTCCATGATGCCGAACACCAGCGTCAAGCCGGCGGCCAGCAAAAACAGCATGAGGCCGAATTGCAGGCCGTTGAGCAATTGCTCGAGAACCAACTGGGTCATCGGCTGACTCGTCCTGCCGGGGTAGTCGATGCCCGCGCCCGCATCGCAGTCTGCGGCGCTATGCCGGAGCTATGGGAAGATCAAGCCGGGCGCGGCTTGTTTGGATTGTTGGGCTTGGTCTGGGGCGGCCGACCGCCACCGCTGGCACCACCGCCACCGCCACCGGGCTTGTGCTGTCCTTTGCTCCTGGGGCGATTCTTGGACTGGAATTGCGGCTTCCCGGAATAGGCCGAAGGCGGCTGGCTGCCAGACCGATTACCGGGTGCAGTTTGAATTTCCAGCTCGTTGAGCTCGTCCCATTCAGCATCGGTACGATCACGGTCTGGTATGGCAAGCAACTCGCGCATCCTGCGCCGCGGATCAAACGCCGCCGCAGCGGGAGGAGGAGAGGCGTTGACTTCGTTCTCCAAGGGATTCCCGTTCAATCAATTTGATTAAGGGCAACCTAACTTCCGCGACGGTCAGGTAACAGCCGACTACGCTAACCTGAAGCACGCGCCGAATTTTTGATAGGTTGGTTGCGGGGGAAGGATTTGAACCTTCGACCTTCGGGTTATGAGCCCGACGAGCTGCCAGACTGCTCCACCCCGCGCCAAGTCCGACATTATGCATGAAGCCATCAAGTGCCGTCAACCGCCTTTGCCGAATTTTATTGCGGGGGCAAAGCCGAATCCAGGCAAAGCTGCAGTTCTGGCGCCCAGTCGGGCTGGCGCAGCGTGAAGTCGTGCTGCAAGCGGCTGCAGTTCAGCCGTGAATTGGCGGGTCGGCGGGCGGGCGTGGGAAAGTCGGCGCTGGTGATACGGCGCACCGCCGGGATTCTTTCAAGCAGGCCGCGCTCTGCGGCGGCGGCGATGATCGCCGTGGCAAACCCGTACCATGTGGTCGCTCCGGCGGCGGCCAGGTGGTAAATCCCCTGTTGGCCGGTGTAGCGGGCGATGGCCAGGGCCGTGGTTTCGGCAATCATGCGGCACCAGGTCGGGGCGCCGGTCTGGTCGGCGACGACGCGCAGTTCGTCACGTTCTCTGGCCAGCCGAAGCATGGTGCGCAGGAAATTCTGCCCGCGCAGGCCATACACCCAGCTGCAGCGGAAAATCAGGTGACGGCAGCCGACGGCCTGAATTGCGTGCTCGCCGGCCAGCTTGCCGCGGCCATAGGCGTTGATCGGGCAGACGGGGTCGTCCTCGCTGTAGGCGGCGGGCTTGCTGCCGTCGAACACATAGTCGGTCGAGTAGTGGATGAGCAGGGCGTCCTGCTGTTTCGCGTACTCGGCCAGAATGCCCGGCGCCGTGGCATTGATGGCGGTGGCGCGTTCGGTTTCGCTCTCGGCCCGGTCGACTGCCGTATAAGCCGCCGGGTTGACGATGATGTCCGGCTTGATTTCGCGCAGCACGGCGCGCATGCCATCCGGGTTCGCCAGGTCAAAGCCGCCGCGGTCGAAGGCAAAAACTTCGCCGAGCGGTTGCAGGCTGCGTTGCAATTCCCAGCCGACCTGGCCATGGATGCCGGTGAGCAAAATGCGGGTCATGGATAGGTTTCCGCATCTTGCAGCGGGATGCCTGCGACATCCTTGGCGGCTAGCAGGGGTGCGCCGATCAGCGGCCAGTCGATGGCCAGCGCGGGGTCGTTCCAGAGCAGGGTGCGGTCGTGTTCGGGGGCGTAATAATCGGTGGCTTTGTAGAGAAAATCGGCGTTCTCGGTAAGGGTGAGAAAGCCGTGGGCGCAGCCGGGAGGCACCCAGAACATGCGCCGGTTTTCGGCCGTCAGGACGACTCCCGCCCAGCGCCCGAAGGTCGGGGAGGAGCGGCGCAGATCGACGGCGACATCGTAGACCGCGCCACTGACGACGCGGACCAGTTTGCCTTGCGGCTGTTTGATCTGGTAATGCAGGCCGCGCAGCACGCCCTGTTGCGAGCGCGAATGGTTATCCTGCACGAAGTCGACATCCAGGCCGAGGGCGGCAAAGTCGCGGCGGTTCCAGCTTTCCATGAAAAAGCCGCGTGCGTCGCCGAACACTCTGGGTTCGAGGATGAGCGCGTCCTTGACGGCTGTTGGAATGACTTGCATCAGAACACCCGGTCGCGCAGCAGGCCTTGCAAATAGGCGCCGTAGCCGCTCTTAGCCAGCGGGGCGGCGAGCGCCTCCAACTGGGCATCGTCAATCCAGCCCTGCCGCCAGGCGATTTCCTCGGGGCAGGCAACCTTGAGCCCCTGCCGTTTTTCCAGCGTGGCGATGAATTGGCCGGCCTCGAGCAGTGAATCATGCGTGCCGGTATCGAGCCAGGCCATGCCGCGCCCCATGATTTCGACATTGAGCTGGCCG
>JAUXNZ010000311.1 GCA_030682595.1 Rhodocyclaceae bacterium
CTATTTCTGGCTTTTACGCTGGTGTTTGTTGTCGGCTGCGCGTCTACATCGACGCAGGAAGGAACCGGCGAATATGTCGACGACAGCGTCATCACCACCAAGGTGAAGGCGGCCATTTTCAATGAGCCCACGCTGAAGGTCGCTGAAATCAATGTCGAGACCTTCAAGGGTGTCGTTCAGTTGAGTGGCTTCGTGAGTTCGTATACCGCATCGAGTAAAGCGGTTGAATTGGCGCGTAGCGTCAAGGGCGTGAAATCCGTCAAGAACGACATGCGCATCAAGTAAGCGATAGCGCACTTTTGGTCATTGCCGAACCTCGCGTTCGGCAATGACCCCATGTTCAGGCTGACTGTGAACGCATCAATATGACGGCAATCGCAATTACCGAATCGGCAGTTCCGCCGGGCAATCAATCTTCAGCCGGCATCGAGCCCGTTGATTTGCTGTCCGTGGTACCTGAGCTCAGGGCTGCACGGGGAATCGCCCTGGTGATCCTCGCTACTGTTGCCTCAGTGTTCGCCCTGAAGTGGGCGCAGAGTTTCTTCGTGTCCCTCTTGCTCGGCATCCTTTTTGCCTACACGCTGAATCGCCTGGTCGTCTGGCTCGAACTGGTCCGCGTTCCGCGCGTGATCGGCACCAGCATTGTGATGATCGGGGTGGTGTGTGTCGCTGTGCTGGGCACCTACGCGTTGCGTGGGCAAATCCTGACCATCATCGATCAATTGCCTGAAGCGGTGAGCCAGATGTCGGCCGGCATCGCCAAGTTGCGCAAAGGTGAAGCCAGCACCATGCAGAAGATGCAAACCGCTGCCAGTGAAATCGAAAAGGCGACGAGCGAGGCCGCTGGTTTGGCTGCGCTGCCAAGACAGCGGGCGACGCGCGTTGTCATCGAGGTGCCCGGCTTCAACCTCGGCAACTTCTTTTTGACTAACGCCATGGTAGCCGCTGGCCTGATCGGTCAGGCAGCCATGGTGCTGTTCCTGACGTTCTTTCTGCTGCTGTCCGGAGATACCTTCAAGAGAAAGCTGGTGCGGCTCGCCGGACCATCAATGTCGAACCGTAAGATCACGGTACACATCCTCGATGGCATCAACGACTCGATCCAGCGCTACATGTTCATGCTGCTGGTGACCAACGTCCTGGTCGGATTGCTGACCTGGATCGCCTTGAGCTGGATCGGCCTCGAAAATGCCGGCGCCTGGGGCGTGACGGCGGGACTGCTACACCTGATTCCCTACGTCGGTCCGGCGGTTACCGCCAGCGTCATTGGTATCGCGGCCTTCATGCAATTCGAATCGCTGTCGATGCTGCTGCTGGCTGCTGCCGCTTCAATGGTGATCGCCACGTTGGTCGGTTACTTTGTCACGACCTGGATGACGGGCAGGATCGCCAAAATGAACACGGCGGCGATATTCGTATCGCTGTTGTTCGGGGGGTGGCTGTGGGGCGTCTGGGGCCTGCTGCTGAGCATTCCGATCATTGTTATTGTGAAAGTGGTGGCGCAGCATATCGAGCAACTCGGGCCGGTGGCCGAGTTGCTGGGCGACTAATTCTCACCAAACGAAAGAGGCCATAAAATGCTCTACACAATCGCTGTTGTCTTGATCGTCCTCTGGCTACTCGGCATAGTCACGTCATCCACCATGGGGGGGTTCATTCATATCCTTCTGGTGATTGCCATCGTCGTCGTCTTGCTCCGAGTCATCAGCGGGCGCAGGATACTTTGACAAAGCCGGGCGTCATCGCCGAACTCCAACGCCAAGCAGCCTGGCTTAAATCGGGCACTTTGCAGAACGCGATCTTCAACAGCGCCAATTATTCGATTAGCGCCACCGCTACCAAGCAGGGAAATCCATGATGATGATCACCGAGACCGAGATCCTGAGCGCCAGCATCCTGATCGTTGACGATCAGGAGCCCAATGTCACCCTGATCGAGCAGTTGTTGCGTGAGGCCGGTTATACCGGCGTGACCTCAACGATGATCCCGCAAGAGGTTTGCGCGCTTCACCGAAAAAACGGCTACGACCTGATCCTGCTTGATCTGCAGATGCCCGGCATGGATGGATTCCAGGTAATGGAGGGTCTCAAGAGCAATGCCGCGGATGGCTATCTTCCGGTCCTCGTGATCACTGCGCAACCCGGCCACAAACTGCGCGCGTTGCAGGCTGGTGCCAGGGATTTCATCAGCAAGCCGTTCGATCTGGTCGAAGTCAGGACGCGCATCCACAACATGCTGGAAGCACGGCTGTTGTACAAGAAACTCGAGAATTACAGCAAGGTTCTGGAACAGACGGTGCAGGAGCGGACCGCCGAATTACGCGCAAGCGAAGCCCGCTATCGCAATTTGACCGAGTTGGCTTCCGACTGGTACTGGGAGCAGGACGCGAACGATAACTTCATCAAGGTTTCCGGCCCGGTGCTGGAAATGCTCGGCATCCAGGCTGACACCTTGCCGGACGATCCGAGCGCTGCGCGGGAGGCGAGCTGGAATGAAGCAGAGCGGAAATTGTTGCTGGCAAGCATTGCCGCCCGGCAACCCTTCCTCGATTTTGTCCTCAGCCGGGTCAACGCCAATGGCGCGCGGCAGCAATTCCGCGTGAGCGGAGAGCCGATGTTCAACCAGGCGGGCTGCTACACCGGGTATCGTGGTATCGGTGTCGAATTCGCCACCAAAGGCTAGGCCTTGGGTTATTGAGGACTGATTGACGATGTCATCTCCCCATGGACCGCAGCAAAACCATCTTCTCGCCGCCCTCCCGGCGGCGGAGTTCGAGCCGTTGGTTGCGCATCTGGAACTAGCCCCGCTGCCGCTCGGCAAGATGCTCTACGAGCCCGGCGGACAGTTGCAGCACGCCTATTTTCCCACCACTGCCATCGTCTCGCTGCACTACGTCATGGCGTCTGGCGCGACTACCGAAGCAGCGGGGGTGGGCAATGAGGGTGTGGTCGGTATCTCGCTGTTCATGGGTGGAGATACCACGTCGAGTTCCGCCGTGGTGCAAACCGCGGGCCATGCGTACCGGTTGGAGCGTCGCTTGCTGTTGCGGGAATTCAATCGCGCCGGCTTGCTGCAGCGTCTGCTGCTGCGCTACACCCAGGCGCTGATTACGCAGATATCCCAGACCGCTGCCTGCAATCGGCACCATTCGCTGGAACAGCAGCTGTGCCGCTGGCTGCTGCTGACGCTCGATCGATTGCCTTCAAACGATCTGGTCATGACGCAGGAACTGGTGGCCAGCATGCTCGGCGTGCGCCGCGAGGGGATTACCGTGGCGGCCGGCAACCTGCAGCGTGCCGGATTGATCAGTTATCGCCGTGGCCACATTGCCGTGCTTGATCGGTCCGGACTGGAGCGCCATGCTTGCGAATGCTACGCCGTGGTCAAGAAGGAGTTGAAGCGTTTGCTGTCCGACGTTGGGTCTTGTCAGGGCACGGCTACTCTCGCCCGGCAGCAGACCGCAATGGGGCGGCGCGGTTCTGCATGATTTGCCTGATCCCGAAAGTCGGCGCTGGCGTGACGGCGGCGCCACGCTAGCGTCAAGGTAGAATCCCGCCTCCATGTCATTCGAAACCTTCATCGGCCTGCGCTACACCACCGCCCGCAAGTCGGGCGGCGGCAACCGCTTCATCTCCTTCATCTCGCTGATTTCCACGCTCGGGCTGGCGCTCGGCGTGGCGGCGCTGATTGTCGTGCTGTCGGTGATGAACGGCTTCCAGAAGGAATTGCGCACGCGCATTCTCGGCGTCGCCTCGCACGCGCAGATTTCCGGCATCCACGGCGAGATGGACAACTGGCCGGATGCCGTTGCCACCGTCACGCGCCATCCGCGTGTCATTGCCGCCGCGCCCTACATCCAGGGGCAGAGCATGCTGAGCTTCGACGGTCAGGTGAAGGGGGCGTTGATCCGCGGCATCCTGCCGGCCGAGGAGGAGGGCGTGGCCGACTTCGCCCGCCACATGAAGGCCGGTGCCCTGGAACGGCTGGCGCCGGGCGAGTTCGGCATCATCCTCGGCGCGGAACTGGCCCATGCGTTGCGCGTCTTCGAAGGCGAAAAAGTGGCGTTGATCGCGCCGCAGGGCATGGTCACGCCGGCCGCCATCCTGCCGCGCATGAAGCAATTTACCGTGGTCGGCATCTTCGAGGTCGGCATGTTCGAATATGACTCCGGCCTCGCGTTGATACACCTGGGCGATGCGCAAAAGCTCTACCAGATGGAGGATCGCGTCACCGGCGTGCGCCTCAAGCTCGACGATCTGTTCATGGCGCCGCGCGTGGTGCGCGAACTGGCCGCCAGTATTGGCCCCGATTTGCGCGCCACCGACTGGACGCGCACCCATGCCAATTTCTTCCGCGCCGTGCAGATCGAAAAAAACATGATGTTCCTCATCCTGCTCTTGATCGTCGCGGTGGCCGCCTTCAACATCGTCTCGACGCTGGTGATGACGGTGACCGACAAGCGCGCCGACATCGCCATCCTGCGCACGCTGGGGGCGAGCCCCGGCAGCATCATGCGCATCTTCATCATTCAGGGCACGCTGATCGGCGTCATCGGGCTGGTGATGGGGATTGGCGGGGGCGTGGCGCTGGCGCTGAATGTCGATGTAGTGGTTCCGGC